>CAJTPP010000061.1:228-15744 GCA_910578235.1 uncultured Clostridia bacterium
CCGTCGCGGTATGAGTGCCCGCGTTTATCTGATTACCGCTTGTGACCGTTACGTTTACAGTATCGCCGTATTCAAGATTTGTCGCGGTTGCTGTAACATCGCTTGCCACGCCGTCATATTCACGCGCAGAAGTACCGAGCCATGTAAGTCCAACCTCCTTAGGTTCTACCTTTATGATAATATCAGACGACTCACTGGCGCCAAGGCTGAGGCCGCCGCCGTATACAACTCTGACACGGTTATCGCCTATACGGAAACGCTTTTTATCTATTTTTACATTATTGATAGTAGCTGTACCGCGTATACCGGTTGAATCATAAACTACATCAGCGTTAGCCAGATATGTCTGACTTTCGACAAGATAGAATTCAGCCTGGTTAGTTGCGGCAAAGGCTGAAATACCTTTTTTTTGTACATTTGCAGTAATGCTGATTGTATCGCCGTAGGTTACTGTCTTAGTATTGGCAGTAATCTCTGACGGTGAATTTCCGATTGTTACCTTTACACTGCCTCCGGTTAAACCGTTGTAGTTGGTGTTCTCAGCTACTCTGTAATATACAGTGTACTCGCCGCCTATTGTAGCTGTCGGAATAGTGGTTGACCAATCATTTCCTACTCCTGTAAGGCTGTACTCCATAGTACCGCCTGTCGATGTACCTGCTGTTACAAGCGCCTGCGCGCTGCCTGTTGTTACAAGACCTGTCTTGGCTGTCGGCGCTTTTGTAATGCTTGAGTTCGCCTTGCCTATCGTTACTTCAACGCTTTCCACTGTTGTGTCGCCATGGTTAGAGTCACCCTTTACGTAATACCATACTACGTATTTTCCGGCGTTCGTAGCTTTTGGTACAGTTGAACTGTAGTTGCCGCTGTTTCCGACTCTGTACATCAATGTACCGCCGCTTGCCGTACCCGCTGTCACAAGATTTCTCGACTGACCGTTATATACAAGGTTCTGAATAGCTGCCGGTCTTGACGTAAGAGTCGCGGCTGTCGCGCCTATCGTTGCGGTAACGCTCTTTTCACCTACACTATTGTAATTGCTGTTTCCGACTACCTTATAGTATACGGTGTATGTACCCACAGCAGTCGCAGTTGGTATATTCGTGCTGTATGTTCCGTTTGAGCCTAACTTGTACTGCAATGTACCGCCCGTGGTGCTTCCTGCTATTACAAGATTCTGCGCTTTGCCGTTATATGTCAGATTCTGTCCTGTAGGAGCGTTTACAACAGGATTTGCCGGATTAATTTTTACGCTGATGCTTCCTCCGGCATGGTCATTGTAATGCTGACTTCCTACAGAACGATAATACACTGTGTATGTGCCCGCATTTCTCTCTGTCGGAATTGTCGTCATCCAGTTGCTGTTGTTTACCTTGTACTGCATTGTACAGCCGCTCGGGGCAGTGCCGCCGTTTATGAGAGCCTGGTTCGCGCCGATATATGTAAGCGATTTCGCTGTCGGCGCGGTTATGCTCTGATTTACTTTGTTTACCGTTACCGTACAGGTTGCCGATTTCCGAATATACTTGTTATTATCATCCTGAGCCACTGTTACAGTGATTGTCGCTGTACCGGCTATACCCGGAGTTACTTTACCATCGCTTGACACAGCCGCTACAGCGGAATTGCTGCTGGAATATGTTTTCGTACCTTTTGACTCTGTCGATACTGACAGTGCTGACGCGCTGTCGAAGCAGTTCATCGTTTTATTCGATACGGTAAGTGTAGGCTCTTTATATATCTCATAAGGTGAACCCGCTGTACCGCTGCCTTTTACGACATACGCTGACGACTGGTCTAAAAAGAACGCAGGTCGTACATATGACTTGCCGCTGCTTGTAACGCCATAGCTTGCGCTACGGTAATCAACATTAGAACCATTTGGATACAAACCACGTGCTTCATTGTCGTTGTTCGGACGCGCAGAACGCAACCATGTGAATCCGTCTCTTCCATAGTAGTATGTTGAACCTAAGATTCTACTATTTTTGTACATTTCATAAATCTGACGTATATCCGGCAGGAATATACTGTCTGTCGTATACTTCGCATATGCGGTGCTATAATTCTGCAGAACAGTTTCTATTGAAACATTATATTCATGATATGCCGTACCCGTAGTCTTATCCGCTCTATCATATTGTGAAAGTAATTCTTTCTGTGATACAGACATTATGAACGACTTTTCAGTTAGTTTAAAACTATTCATAAAGCCTGCTTCGTTGCTATACGCAGTACCACTGACATTTGAACTGTTCGGCACGGTCTCCGGCCATGACACGCCGCCCGCGCCGGCCGAGGAATTAAGCCATGCGCGAAGAGTGGATTTGCTCCAGTAGTTTGAACCTCTTGACGCTCTTCCACTGTGACGATTATGCGTGCCTGCTGTGCCCTTAGCGTCAAACGCTTTATCACAAAGGCTCGTATCCGCGTACATCAGCGGCACATAGCCGCTTGTCGGCACGGTTGTAAATGTCTCCGGGGAAATTGTATTACCGCTTATCTTCTGGAAGCCGACACAACGCCATAATATATCCTGACCATTGTAGGTTCCCATTTTGATGTACTCGCCCATCTTGATGTTCGATTTGGGGTCATATAATATTTCCGCCGCGCTTGCCGTGGTTTCCGGAACTATCGGGAGCATAGGCATAAGCACTGTAAGCATTGCCGCCGCCAAAACTGAGCTTATAAGTCTTTTTTTGATTTTTTGAATTTTACTTAAAAATTCCATTTCTTTCTCCTTTCGGATTAGTTTTTTTCTTGTTTCACTGTCTTCTCCTATTCCCTCTTCGCACATAGAAATTCTTCATCAAAGCTCTTGTGATATACACCAAACAATTCCAGAAGTGTTCCTATGTCCGGCTGCGCGTAGCCTGTTTCCCAGTGGCCGACAGTCTGCTGTTTCTTGCCCAGCCTGTCTGCAAGTTCCTGCTGCGTAAGTCCGCTGCTTCGACGCATTCTTCTGAATGTGTCCGCTATTTCCCGTTTTGTCATCACTCTTATCACCTCCTTATTGATATACATAACCTTTCACCTTTTCTTTTGTATAACTGTTTTAAAGTTCATCCATAGCCACCGCCTTTACTTTTTCCCCCTCTTGTGAACAGAGTTATTAGAATATTACACATTCCCATGTAAGCCTCCGCTATTGATAAAATGTAAATATTTCTTATGATTTCCTAAAATTTCTTTTTTACGAAAAGTATACCTTTAGTAACAAATTTTTCAGATTATTTTACAATAAAATGTTGACAATAAAATATTGTTATGATAGAATGGATTCAGTAATATTACACTACAAAATTATGTTGTAAGCTCAGATTTTTCGCTGTTACTAATTGTATACTTTTAGTAAAAATAAGCTGTATACACATCAGTGTTTCCTCTTGTTTACTTAATTTACTTCACTAAAAAAAGCTCCTCTTGGAGCTTTTTTCTGTTATTTCTGCATTTTATTCAGAAAATATCAGCAATTTGACAATATGCATTATTGATATTTTGCCTCTTTTACTCATGTATTTTGTTTGACTTTATCTTTTTATAATGCTATAATCCGATATAATATACATAATACAAGAAAATCTTGTATTATATTGAATGAAAGGTGCGGTGTATCGTGAAAAAAAATATTATAACAATAATAGCGGCTGTAATGCTGATTACAATTACAGCATCGGCTGAGGAAGCAGCTTTTGATGATAACAGTGTGATTGTTGTGATGAATACTGACGCTAAGCGTTCCATAAGTCCGTACAGCAATCCCTTTGACGAACTTGATATCGCCGAATCCGAATGTATTTTTGAGGAAAATTATAATGCTGTATCACTTTTTAACACGGGCAACTCAACGCGTATATTAAAACTGACGCTTAAAGAAAAAGGAGCTGACAAGGTTCTTGAAACAATAGAAAAATTAAAAAAGCTGCCCCAGGTAAAATATGCCGAACCCAATTACATATTCTCCACTTTTGAAGCTCCAAACGATAGCTATTACCTTGACGGAAGTCAGCAGGCTCTTAATCTGGTCGGCGCTGACAATGTATGGGATCTTGACATTGACTGCTCTCAGATATCCGTAGGCATAGTCGATACGGGAATACAGCTTGACCATGAGGATTTAAAAAACAATATATGGATAAACCCGGGTGAAATGCCTAACGATGGAAATGACAATGATGAAAACGGATATACCGATGATATAAACGGATGGGATTTTGCGGATAATGACAATGATCCGACATATTCCTACTGGCACGGCGTACATGTCGCGGGAATAATCGGATCAGAAACAAATAACGGTATCGGTACTGCTTCGTTAGCACGTAATGCAAAACTTGCGGCCCTAAAAATCTTTGACCGCAGCGGCAACGCCGAAATATCAAACGCTATAGAAGCTTTCAATTACGCAAAAAACAATAATATCACGATTCTAAATAACAGTTGGGGACTATCAATATTCTCAGAAGAAACAGAAGCGGAACTAAAATCAATGGAGGAAGTCATAAAAAATACTCCTGAAATTCTCTACGTCTGCGCTTCAGGCAATACTAATACCGCTCCTGAGCCTGATAATGATAAAACTCCTATATATCCCGCCTCATATTCCCAAAATTATGAAAATGTTATATCGGTAGCAAATACAAACATAAATGATATATTATCCGACAACTCGCATTACGGTAAAAACAGTGTAGATATAGCCGCTCCCGGTTGCGATATCATGAGTACATATACAGGCAACAGCTACAGTTCGCAATCAGGGACTTCTATGTCTGCGCCTATGGTAACAAGCGCAGCGGCAGTCATGAAAGCCGTCAATGCCGATATAACTCCTTCGGAGATAAAGAATATAATTATGTCTGCTTCAGATAAAATTGATACGCTGACAGATAAAATCGTATCAGGCGGAAGACTTAACGCATATTCGGCGGTATCAAAAGTACTTCAAACAATGCCAACACCAACGCCTACTCCGACACCTACTCAGACACCTACTCAGACACCTGCACCAACGCCTACTCAGACATCTGCACCAACGCCTACTACAACGCCTACTCAGACATCTGCACCAATACCTACTACAACGCCTACTCCGACACCTACTCAGACACCTGCACCAACGCCTACTACAATGCCTACTCAGACACCTACTACAACATTCAAATATAATATCAATATTTTGATAGAAAATAGTACATCAAAAATCACAATTTCAGATAGCAGTCATAAAGAACCTTCTGAAAGGATTATTATCGCTGATTATGACAAAGACGGCAAGCTGCTCGCCATAACTGTAAATGATATAACGTCAGATGCAATTTTACACTCATTATCAGATAACAGAATACATATAGTAAAAGCATTTATATGGAATAGCCTAAAGGAAATGTCTCCGTTATCACAATGTGCGAAAAAAACATTGTAAGATAAATCCAATATTTACAATATGGTTTCTATAGTTTATAAAAAATGCGCTGCCAAGGCAGCGCATAAAATACATATTAATCTGATTTGTTGCCATACAGATTTAACATTATCAACAATAATAAATCTGAAAAAAAGCACACATTTTTAATTATATTTACAATAATCCTACCGCCTTGAAAGCCTGTTCAAGATCGGCTATAATATCCTCGGCGTCCTCAGTGCCTACACTCATACGGAAAAATCCGTTTGAAAACTCGTCAGGGAACAAATACTGTCTTTCGTCATCCTCGCCCAGAAAAGCAATCAGGCTTGCGCCGTGACCGAGAGATACAGCTGATGTTATTACTTTCAGCTTGCTCACAAACTCATTGTGCTTGTCATGATCAGCCTTTATACCAAAGGACAGCATACCGCTAAAACCCTTCATCTGTTTTCTGGCAATATCATGATCCTTAAAACTTTTAAGTCCCGGATACGCTACAAATGTCACACATGGCAGGCTCTCAAGATACTCGGCCACCTTCTGTCCGTTCTCGTTATGCTGCTTCATTCTCAGCGGCAGTGTTGTTGAACCGCGCATAATCAGCCACGCGTTAAACGGGCTTATCGTTCCGCCGAGGTTTACCATAGCCTGCGTCTTTATTTTATCAATTATCTCCTTGCGGGAAACCACTACTCCGCCCATAGCATCGCCATGACCGTTGATATATTTCGTCAGACTTTCAATAACTATATCCGCGCCCAGCTCAAGCGGTTTCTGATTAAACGGCGACGAAAAAGTATTGTCCACCGACAGAAGTATATTATGCTCGTGAGCAATATCTGCAATAGCGGATATATCGCTTATTTTAAGCGTCGGATTACCCGGCGTTTCAATATGTATCAGCTTTGTATTAGGCTTTATGGCGTTTCTTACAGCGTCAAGATCCGAGGTGTCAAGAATAGTCGTCTCAACCTGAAACTTATTGTTAAACAGCTCATTTAACAGTCTGTAAACCGCAATATATGTAACATCTGAGAAAATCACGTGATCTCCGCTTTTCAGCAGCGAGAAAAATGTGCCCGAAAGCGCCGCGACGCCGCTGCCCAGTACAACAGCATCCTCACCGCCCTCAAGCAATGCAAGTCTCTGCTGCAAATACATCTGGTTCGCTCCGCCGTTACGCGTATAGAGCGGCTTGTCGTCCGCGCTTGACCAGTTCACCTGGGAAGGATCATACGGAAGCACATAACTGTTTGACATTGTTATAGGTCTTTCAATAGCTCCCGTTTCCGCGTCAGGCTCATTGCCCGCGTGAATACATTGCGTTGCAAAACCGTATTTTTCAAATTCATTATCCATTATTTCAAATTCTCCTTTATATAGCACATTTAAAAAAATTATATTACTTTTAGACGTTTTTGTCAATATTATATGTAATATAAATATGTATATTTTAAAGTGTTGTTTGCTGTTCTCCTAAAACTTTGAGCAGCGTTTCCATATTCTCTTCACAGTATTCTATTTCAGATGAATACATCCGTACAATTTCTGCCAGCTCGCTGATCGTATATGTATTGCTCAGTATGAACAAAGCATATATCACGCGCACTGACAGTACGGCAAACGCCGCGCGCTCTTTAAAACGTCCGTCATACAGGCTGTCGGCCATATGGCGGTACAAAAAATATATCAAAAGCTGCTCAAACTCAATATCCCATCTGTTTTTATCCCATGAGATAACCGAAACGGGGCTGTCTTTTAATATGTAAAGCCGGCGCGTCCACTCCGAGTCAAGACGCTCAAGCGTCAAAAATATATCCGCCCATTCCGAGTCGGATTTTAATGGCATTTTCATACCGCATATGGATAGAATATCATTTATTCGTCCTTCTATTGTTTTTTCACGATTTTGCGCCGCTTCAAAAAGTTTCTCCCTTGCCGCAAAAAAAGCCTGTTCCACACCGTCAGGCTGCGTATCAATTCCATCGTCATCAAGCATAACAAGCCTTGTCTTCTGTCTGTAAGATAAAATAAGACCGGCAGCCGCTTCACAGCAGAGTCCGAGACCAGTTTCCACACGACTGCCAAAGAAATTTCTGTACCGCGGATGATCGGAACAAATCTGACATAGTCTATCCTCACCAAGCGTCAAAATAATATCGCAAAGATTATTTTCATCAAGAAACGGACAGCGTTCGTTTTCGGACAATACAAAATGCGGAGAGTCTCCATCCTCTGAAATACTCTCTTTCATACGTTTGCCTAAAGTCCCCTTCACTGACCTGTAATATTCAAGCGTGTCCGCATCAATATCAATTTCCCAGCCAACACAACAGCTATGACCGCATTTATCCGCAATGCATGAAAAATATTTATAATAATCCGGAGCAAATAATTTCATAATTCTTCCTTAAAACAACAATATCTATAATGTATCCGTACAAATCATTCCTAAAATATTAAATTCATATTTCCGCTTATATAGCGCATACTAACCATGAAAGGAGTGGTCATCATGCCTAAAAACAATAACAAACAGCAATCCGGCTCAAAAACAGTTAAACCGGGTGACATAAAGGGTAAAATTGAGGTAAAGGATACCCGTGAACGTAAGGACGGTCCGGGCGGTAATTAATACCGCCCTTTTTATTTTAACAGCTTATTACTTATAATAACAAACACGCGCACTGTTAATACATATTTTTAAGCAGCAGACAATAATCTGAAAAATTAGTAGTAAAAATATAATTTATAATAAGCATCTCATCAGGAGTAAACTCATTAATTAAAGTGTCAAGCCTGCCCCTGTAAATCCTCGGATCAACAAGAATAACAGAACGGTAATTCTTTATCAGCCATGGCGCAAGAGCGTTACAGTAAGACTCTTTTAATATTATAAGTGTCTTTCCATCGGGATTATCCGCGTTTGTCATTTCAACAACAGGATGATCGCTTCCGAAGAAGAAAGTGTAATCGGTTTTTGTGCGTTCATACATTACGCCGTTATAGTCTGTCAGCTCACCATTTTCCGAAATATCATGCATACGCACGGTAACACTGTTATTTTTATCAACATCATACCATTCTATAGTGTCGGGCGGCGCTGATACTTCCGACAGGTTTACCCTGTCTGACAGCGATCCGAGAAAACGGTGTATACTGTTTATGTCAAAGTCGTCTTTACTAACCGCCGCCGAACCTCCGGAGTCCATAAACTCTCTGTACGCGTAATACGCCCCGAGCTGTGTCCAGTGATGGTCGGTACGGAAATAAATATACTCGTCCGTATGCCGCTCCAGCGCGCCGTACGCGTCGACAGCCGTAATACGGCTGTCAAGCTTACTGTAAATAGAATTAATTGCGTCTTTCTGACTGTCCTGTAAATTTTTATATATAGGCTCGCAAAATTCAATCTGTGTAGGTACAAGCATACTGAAAACCTTTATATTATCAGGAAGGTTCCAAACTATGCTGTTTACAGCTTCGGCATACATAGTTTCCTGCGCTGTGTTTTTTATAAACATCTCCATAATTTTATTATCCGCCGCAAGAAGCGTCTGTTTCTGTACCGTACCTGTTCCTATATCCTTATTGGTAGAAATGATTTGTCCGTCTCTGAGCAAAAATCCTTTTGCGCTGCCCAGCTTTTTTGAAAAGTCCGTAAGCGCCGCCCGATATCCTATATTGTCGCCTATCACTCCCTCTACACCCTGAGCAAACTCACCCGAAAACGCCGTTTCCGCATTTATCGGAGGCATAGTGGACATACTTCTGTTTTCTGCCGTAATGCTGTCTCTGTCCGCGGGAAGCAGAAGCATGACAATAAAAGCTGCAATCATAATGACAAAAGCGCACGCCGTAGTTTTATTTTTCATACTCTCACTTCCTTTGTCCTGATTATTTTACAGTATCTAAAATCTGAAATACAAAAACGGATTATAAGTTTGTCCCACAAGTAATATAAAACATACGCCAAGTCCGGCCGCTATAAGAACAGGCTGCGTAACGGCTGCAAACACTCCGTGCCGTTTGCACAGATGCCTGTATATCGTTGACGGCACAGGCGTTGACGCGACAGCGCACAAAACAAGCAGTTTTACATTCGCGCAAAATGTTGAAACGGCCGTTAGATCATAAAGCGGCACGCCTATACCGAACGCGCTTTTTATAAACACAAGCAACTTATCAAAATCTGTAAAATAAAACAGCGCCCAGCCTATAATAACAAAAAACAGCGTGTATATATAGCAGATCGGAGACGGTAACTTTTGTAGCCTCCGCCTAAACAGAGTCTTTTCCGCAAAAAGCAAAACACCGTAAAACAATCCCCATAAAATAAAATTCCAGCTTGCGCCGTGCCATAAGCCTGTAAGCATCCACACTATAAATATATTCAATACCGGACGGTATCTGTTGCCGCCGAGCGGAATATACACATAATCTCTGAAAAACGCCGATAACGATATGTGCCATCTGCGCCAAAACTCCGTTATACTCCGTGAAATATACGGATAAGAGAAATTTTCACCAAAACGGAAGCCAAGCATCCTGCCAAGACCGATAGCCATATCACTGTATCCGGAAAAATCAAAATAAATCTGAAAAGTATACATTACTATTCCAAGCCACGATGAGGCGACTGTAAGACGCGTGCTGTCCAGGATCATTGACGCGACTTCTCCCGTGCTGTTAGCTAACATAACCTTTTTACACATCCCCGCCGTAAAACGCTTTGCGCCTTCGGCAAAATCCTCCATAGAAAGACGCCTGTCCGTCAGCTGCGCGGCAACGTCACTGTATCGCACAATCGGACCCGCCACAAGCTGAGGAAACATAGACACATATGCCAGAAACGCGGGGAAAGATTTCTGCACCCGCGTATGTCCCCTATACATATCAATCGTATAAGAAAGCGTTTGAAATGTATAAAATGATATGCCTATAGGCAGCGTGAACGCGGGATCAGGTATAGACGTATGTAAAAGCAAGTTAATATTATTCACAAAAAACCCCGAATACTTAAACACTGCGAGAAGTCCGAGATTTATAATCAGCGAAGCTGCCAGAGCCGCTTTAGCAGGAGGACGCGCGTAATATTTATCAATAATAAGTCCGTTCACATAATCAACCAGCGCGCTGAAAATGAGCAGAACAACCCATACAGGCTCGCCCCATGCGTAAAAAAACAGAGACGATATTATGAGTATTGTATTTTTATATGTAATATTTTTTGATATGTTATATAACACCATCACAGCGGGCAGAAATACGCATACAAACATAAGACTTGAAAATACCAAAAAAATATCCCTCCCGCTATCATAATTGATTAAAATTATATCACTCGGGAGGGATTGTGTCAAGGCGGATAAAGCCTGTATTTAACTGAATATTTCCGATATTTTTGTCATATTTTGTCTTATGCTTATACTCTGCGGACAGACGCTTTCGCATTTGCCGCATTTTTTGCAAGCGTCCGCTTTATGCGGAACGGAAGAATATATTTCCTTCGCCTTATTCATACCGAGAGAAGCTGTGGCGTTATACGCCTCAAAAATTTTCGGGATATCCAGTCCGAACGGACACGGCATACAGTAAGCGCATTTTGTACACGGCACAAGCGCCATTTTATCAAACACTTCTTTTGTATGCGCAAGCATATCAAGATTTTCCCGAGTAAGCATTCCGATCTCAGCCTTATCCGCATAATTGATATTTGCCCGCACCTGTTCCATCGCGCCCATACCGCTGAGAAGCAGAGACACTTCTTTTCTGTTCCACAGAAAATCCATTGCCCATTCAACAGGCGTTTTTTCCTGAGAAAGCGTCTCGGCAACCTGAGGCGACGGATTGGCAAGCTTACCACCCAAAAGCGGCTCCATTATGACGGCGTCCAGACCTTTTTCATACGCGTATTCAAGTCCCCGCATACCCGCCTGATAATCGAGATTAATATAATTAAACTGTATCTGACAAAACTCCCACCCGGGATTAGAGTCGATAATCCTCATAAACGTCTCGCAGTCGTCATGAAAAGAAAATCCGATATGCCGTATCTTTCCGTCTGCCTTTGCCTTATTCAGCTTATCAATCAAGTTGTATTTTACAACAATATTGTCAAAACGGTCTTTATCCAGCGCGTGCATCAGATAAAAATCAATATAATCCGTCTGAAGACGTTTTAACTGCTCATTGAGAAGAATATCAAAATCCTCCTCCTTTTTTACGTGCCATGTCGGACATTTGGTGGCAATATGTATCTTATCGCGGTACGGTTTCAATACCCGGCCTATAAAGCTCTCGCTTTCACCGTCATGGTAAACATAAGCCGTGTCAAAGTAATTCACACCTTTTTCCACGGCATACCGAAGCATAGCCGAAGATTTTTCCTCGTCTATATCTCCCTGATTTTTTGATACCGTCGGAAAACGCATGCATCCGAAACCAAGTACCGATATTTTTTCGCCCGCAAGTGTTCTGTATTTCATTGTATCAGTCCTTTCTTAACTTTTATATTCAGTATACTTTATTTGACCGGCATTTTCAAGCTTTCAGACACTAAAACTTTTTTTTACGGTTGACTTTTGAAAAATAATGTGCTATACTTAAAAAAACTGCCACCGGGTAGTGAAACGCGCAGGCATTCGATACACAGCGTTAGGTCTTAGAAGCTGTGTATGCGATTGCTTATTTTTTTGGAGGTAATTATGATAAAAGGATTGCATCATTATTTTTCAAAGACAGAAATACTTTTATGGTGCTTTTCTGTTCTCTTCATTGCAGTTTCATTTATATTTTTTAACAGCGAGAGCTATCTGACGCTTACCGCGTCTGTTATAGGTGTTACATCACTTATATTTAACGCCAAGGGAAACCCGGCCGGACAGTTTCTAATGATTATATTCAGTATCATATATGCTGTCATATCATTTACCTTCTCATATTATGGAGAAATGATAACATACCTCGGTATGACTGCTCCAATGGCGGTTTTTGCGCTGATTGCGTGGCTGAGACATCCGTATAACGGACATAAATCTCAGGTAAGAGTAAACTGTTTACGGCGTAAAGAGCTGATCTTCATATCTGTGCTTACCACTGCTGTGACAGTTATTTTCTATTTTGTACTCAAAGCCTTTAACACGGCTAATATTATACCAAGTACAATATCTGTCACAACAAGCTTTCTTGCCGCGTATCTGACGTTCAGACGAAGCGCGTATTTCGCTCTGGCATACGCGGCCAATGACATTGTTCTGACAGTCATGTGGACGCTGGCCGCTGTTACGGACATATCGTATCTATCGGTTATTGTTTGTTTTGTTATGTTCTTAATAAACGATATATACGGTTTTACAAACTGGATTAAAATGCGGCAATATCAGCAAAAGGGCTTTATAGTAAAATAAATTACAAACGGAGGACTTAAAAATATGGAATTCAGAGAAATGAGACGAGGCAGACAGCAGCTTACAGAAAAAGAGAGCATTGAAATTCTGAAAAGAAACACTTCCGGCACGCTCGCCGTATCGGGTGATAACGGCTATCCGTACGCTGTGCCTCTAAGCTATGTATATTATGACAACGCATTGTATTTCCACTGCGCAAAAAGCGGACACAAGCTTGACGCGCTAAAAAACTGTGATAAGGCGTCTTTCTGCGTGATTGATCAGGACGACATTTTACCGCAGAAATACACTACGCTTTTTCGCAGTGTTATTGTATTCGGACGCGCGAAAATAATGGAAAATAACAATGAAATTCTTGAAGCCATAAAAAAGCTCGCTTTAAAATACGCTCCCTATAACGGAGATGACGCGCTAAATGCTGAAATAAAAAAAGGACTGCCCGCCATGCATATGGTCAAAATTGAAATTGAACATATGAGCGGCAAGCAGTGCATTGAGTTTGTAAAAGAATAGTCTATATCAAAGGAGCGACAAGACGCATGATATGACCTATAATACGCGTAAAAATGTTAAAACGCTTCACATCATCCATTGTTATTTTTTGTGACAGCTTGAGTGTATCATTAAAATCATGTTCTATATCTATAATTGCGGGCACATTCATCATATACGCGGCGCATTCATAATGCAGATAAAGACTTCTGTAGTCATGATTTATTGTTCCGACAATTGCCCTTGTGCCGTCGCTCACAGACATTTTCGCATGGACAAATCCGGGCGTGTACTCATAAATTTCAACGCCAACCTTTAACAGCTCCTTATAATAAGTTCTCGCAAGGTAGAAAGCGTAAGCCTTATCAGGAATATGCGGAAGAATAATTTTAACGTCAACACCTCTCTGAGAAGCGTATTTCATGCTTTCGTACATTTCGTCATCCAGCACAAGATAAGGCGTCATTATATAAACGTAGTCCGAAGCGTTATCAAGATTATGAATATACGCTCTTTTCCCCACATAAACCTCGTCCAGAGGCGTGTCTCCAAACGGAATAATATATCCGTCAGCATCCGCCGAATACGCTTTCGATGAATTGATGTATCTGCCGCCGTCAGGCATTTTACCGTCACCATCGTTTACGCTCCACATTTCGAGAAACATAGCCGTAAATCCCGCGGCGGCATCGCCATGTGCCATAAATCCGGTATCCTTCCAGTAACCGAAACGTTTCTTCTGATTTATATACTCGTCAGCGAGATTTATACCGCCGCAAAAAGCGGTTACACCGTCTATAACTATTATTTTTCTATGATCACGGTTATTCTGGTGAGTGGACAGAAGCGGCATTATAGGTGAAAACACACGGCATTGTATGCCGTAATGCTCAAGTGTCTCATTATAATTGCGGGGCAGAGTCGCCACACAGCCCATACCGTCGTACATGAGCTTTACCTCAACTCCCTGGCGAGCTTTCTGACGCAGAATATCAAGGATTTCCGTCCACATACTATCGGCATAATTAATAATAAAAAATTCCATAAAAATAAATTTTTCAGCCTTCAGAAGCTCACGCTTTATATCTTCAAACATTCTTTCACCGTTTGGATAATACTGCACGGATGTATTTGTATAGACAGGCGATCCGCCGTATTTGGAAAGGTATCTTGCGAAGCTTTCCTCTCTTTTGTCAGTCAGACTTATATTTTTAAGAATTTCCTTATCCTGAACAAGATATTTTGAGTTTATTTCTTTCACTCGGTTATAATCTTCTTTTATGTTCCGAGCAACGCCGCGCGTTCTGGTAAACAGGTAAAACAAAGCGCCAAAGACGGGAATAATTGCAATAAGAAGTATCCACGTCATTTTAAAAGTCGGTTCACTCGAACGATTTATTTCAAAAATTATAAGCACGGCGCTTAATATAGTGGTAAATCCTATAAGCGCCTTTGAATAATCGGAAATCCATATGAACATTGCCACAAAAACAATAAGCTGAACAAGCAGCATTAAAAATGCGAAAAACTTGTTTGAATATAGCAGTCTGTTAAGCTTCTTCATAAAAATTTCCTCCATAGTAATTTATAGCTGTTATCTTAGCGATTTTATATAAGCGAATGTTTTTTTCTCGCCGTCCTTCTGTAGCATTCTCAGCCATCCCTCCAGCAGCTTTGCCGTTTTTGGATGCATACTGTTTTTAGCATTGCCGTTTTCAAAATATTCTATAGGATTGTTATTTGTATACTTTTCACCGAGATATATTTTACCGGCGGCGACACGGTCACAGAACATTTCCTTAACATATTTAAGAGGCATTTCCACAGGTTCCGATCTGCGCGTGACAATATTGTAATCAACCCAGTATTCAAAATGATGCCTGTTGCGTCCTTTGTGATGCATCCACGCTTTTGAACAGCCGTATGTACGTCTTTCAGCCTCTGTGGGACTCCTGTCTCCCATGTAAAATCTCGCTCCGGGAAAAAATTCCGTCGGACTATATTTTGACAAATCATGACGCAGACCCTGCCAGAGAATACCGCAGCGCATACAATGGTATATTACCTTGTGTCTGTGTCTCGTTATTGTAAAAAAATGCTTCCAAAAATGCCACATACCGCAAAACTTCCTCTTTCCCGCTATTATCACATATTACATCAAAATCTTTAATTTTGTTTATGCCGTGAGGTTATTTATATCAT
>CAJTPP010000062.1:0-8094 GCA_910578235.1 uncultured Clostridia bacterium
AAATGACTTCTGAAGTAAGTGCGCTCTATGCGAATAAAGAGGATGTGGATAGAGAGATGAGATCATTTGAGTAGGAAATCATTTCTTGTCAATAAAAATCTGATAATGTATATTTAGATGTGATGAAGCCATAGGAGAAATCAATAAAAATTAATTGAGTTCTATGGATTTTGCATACATTGCCATATATCTTGACTTTTAGAATGCTTTTATTATATTATGGCATGGATTAAAATTATATTAAAGAATAGACTTTAATTTCTTATATAGAGAATATCCGCGGCGGGAGTCATTTTGTTGTCCCACACAAATACTTTGAGTTCCTGAGCGTTATCTATATTAATTGAAGATGATAAAGCTATTGTTTTGTCATTGTCTGAGAAATCGGTGATTTCAGTACGTATTATATTTGTTAATTTATTATCCTTATATAACGCCGCGTATATATGGCAGTTATTTAAGCTGTCATTATTAGCGCGGCGGACTTTGACAGCTGTTAATACTCCACTTGTTGGAAGTGAGTTTGAGCATTCAATATTATTTATTATTGCGGCTGTAATAACGGTTTTGTCTGATGGTGTGAGTGTCGTTGTGGGCATTGGTGTGAGTGTAGGTGTGGGCGTCGGTGTAGGCGTTGGTGTGAGTGTAGGTGTAGCTGTTGGCATAACATTATTGCTTATTATATTAAATGTTGTTTCATCGCTTGCTCCGGAAACGCTTTCCCATTTTCCAAGATTAGAAGCTACTATTTTAACTTCTATCGGATAGTTTGCGGAAGATGGAATTTCATCTTTTAATATTTCTATTTTCCATGAATATGATCCATCAGAGGGATTTACTGTTCTTACTGCCTTTGCGGGACCGTAATCAACATAAACATCCGTATATTTTTGTAGATCCGAGTCATTCGATGTATATATAACGTCAATCGGAGAACTGTCGGCTGTGACATCGTTAATTGTATTTAATGTCAATTCCTGACGTGTGCCCTTGCTGACATACGGAATTGTCATTCCTGTAGCTGTCACTTTAAATATTGATTTTATACTTCCGTCTGTATTTTTGATTTCAGGAGAATAAATCATAGAAAAGGATTCCTGAGCCTTTCCCGTGCCGCTTGTATATTGGCAGCCGGTGTTATAATATACTCTGTTATTGTGGAAACGCATAGTATTTCTTGTCACAGACGCGACATTGTCAGCAAGGACAGTACCGTCTTTTGTCATGGCGCTAATGTCTATAATTTCGGATTTTATAAGCTCGTAAGGAGCCATAAGAGGAATAAGTTCAGCCTTAGTATCTTCTGGAACTGCGGCTTTGCCGCCTGTTCCGTCATAAGCTTCGCCGTTTGATGTTATTACAGATGGGATTTTATTCATATAATATGTGTCGGCAGTAAAGGTATCATATCCTTTTAAATTTGCTGTATTTGTCGCTCCGAGCGTAGGATTTGAGTCGCCGTTTCCGTTGGCGGGAGTTTCCATCTTTTCATAATTGATAAAACGGTGATTGCCGTAGCGGGACATGTTTCCGTTGAATTTATCAAATGGCGATATATAGCTGTTGAAGTCGTATTTTGTATTAGCATATACTGAATTTGACGGGTTTTTCATAAGCATATACGGTTCATAATCCGAGTGAGTTTTGCCGGAGACTTTTGTGTCGTTTACCGAAGGTGACTCGGGTATAGCGTAATTGGTGAATGCGTTTATTTCATCCGCAAGCTCTTTGTCAAAGAACCAGAACGAGGCTTTTTTATCTGCTTCGACAGCTTCAGCGTTATTTTTGCCGTCTGACAGCCATCCGCGGAGTGTGTCACGGTAATATCCTGCCGCGCGTTCACTTCCGTTTTCATCCTTTTCAAACGGCTTCATGAGATATCCGCTTTCTGTAAGATTATTAAGAATGTACTTGTCATTGCCGCCTTTAAACGTGTCGGGCAAACGGTAGTCAATTGCCTTTACAATGTATTTTGTCAGTATTTCGCTTGCATTGTTGGACCAGTCATAGTGACCGCTGCCCCATTCGATAATATGTGATACAAGCTGATTTGTGTCTATAGCTCTCTGATGATCAATATGGTAACGCGCGTCGCATACGCTTCTGTCACGTCCCGCGCCTGTAGAATGTTCGGTGTATTGCGCGGCATACTGCAATGACGGAATATTGGGTACCATACCGTAGCCATGAGCGTCATTTTCGGCGTTTGAGGAATTTGTGCAGTCACCCCACATACCGTTTTTCATATGTATTTGAGCGATTATTCTGTCATACGCCCAGTTTCCGCTTCTGTATCCGAATGGTGACGCGGCACTGTGGCCTATGGTGATAAGAGGTGTGTTTTCTGCTACACAGGTATATCCTGAGACTGCGGCAATTCCAGCAAGAAGCTCGTTCATGATCTGAGCGGCGTCTTTGCCGTCATAGGTTTTGAATTTGTCCGCGGTAAACAGGCTGTCGCCTTTATAATCTGTTGACGTATACATGCCCTGAAGAATATTTTTATAATTTTTTCCTTCGCCTGTATAATCTGGCGGAATATTGTCGTTTTTATCCACAATAAATAAAATGCCGAAATTCTTTTCTGCGAGAGCTTCGCGCAAAACTTTTGAATAAGCGAAAGGTACTTCTATAAGATTGAGTTTTATTGCTATAAGACCCCGAAGTGTGTCAGGTGAGGTTGTTTTCGGAACCCACATATAGGCGTCATATTTTCTGCCGTTATCCTGTGTTCTTGTATCTGTACCTGTCTGCATAAAATCATTCGTTCCGCCGGTAAAATGATATTGGAATGTATCATCTGTATTAAGCCGGTCAATTGCCGTGCCTGTGTGAACAGGCGGTGTATAGTCTGTATCAGTTTTTTTTATCGGAGCGGGAACCGGTGACGGAGTTGGCGTTGGTTCCGGCGCTGCCGCTCCTGAGATTTTGAGGTCTTTGATCTGGGCTGTGCCGGTTATGCCGCGAAACATAAAAGTGAATTTTGCCTGGAGAGTATCATATCCTTCGGGCAGGCCTTCTCCTGAAACATATGTAACTGTCCTTTCACACCAATCGGTGTCATTGGTAAGAGCATTGTGAAAAGTGGCTATTTTACCGCTTTTTAAAGAAGTTACGTCTTTTGTTGCGTCAGGATCGGTGTTAGTCGTGTTTGTCGCAAGCGTTACAGCATTAAGATAAAGACCGTTATTTAAAAAGTCTGTCATATTTGTTTTTTCTTTGAATGTTAAGGTGTATTTAGTATTTGGCTGGATATTCTTTATCGAAGCGGATATCCCGTATAAGGTGTTCCCCGCGTCTGCTCCGCTGCCGCTTGTTATTGTAACGATATTATTTTCTGTATCAACTGTATGTGACGCTCCTTTACGGTCATTTGGATTGCTTGTAACCTTCCATACAATGCTGTAGTCGATAGCTTCGCCTGTAAAGGTGTTTTCACGGTATCCGCTCCACATTTTTACTTTTGTAATTGTAAGTACGGCAAGATTGGCGGCTGTTACAGGGTAGAAGCCTTTTTGATTGTAATAATAATCAACTCCCGCGGTATTTTCGTTTTTTATGGTCATAACATTGTCTGTATTTGAGGTTATTATATTTCCGACACCTGAAATGTTTCCGTTTTCAACGGTATAGCTTTCGCCGTTCATAATAGCAGACATGTTTTTAGCGTTCCATACGTTTGCTCTTGCCGGAACAGTGACTTCTGTCAAATAGGAGTATCCCGTACCCAGATCGGGAACTTTAAATGTAACATTTAGATCATTATCATTTCTTGCGTAAAAGCTGCTTGTTGTACCTACAATAACTATTTTTGACGAGTCATTGTTTTCGAGACATGAAGCGGTTATTGCCGCGTCAGGCATTGTAAAAGTACACTGCTTATCAGAAATGTTTATATTTTGAGGTATATCTGTTTTGTTTTCAGCATCTTTATAGCTTATAACAAGCGAATTACTGACATAATCATCAGGCAATGTCAATGTAACTGTTTCGCCTGCGTTTGCCGCCGCTGCTGATGTAATGATACCGTTTGATACATTTACAGCGTGTCCGGTTTCAGCGCTGGAGATAGTCTGCAAGCCGCTGAAAATGCCCGCGGTTATGGTAAATGAGCTGATCAGAGCGATAATTTTTGTTTTCATATATTAAAGTCCTCCCGTTAAAATTTAATTATATATTGAGTATATCATTGCGGGTAATTACTTTCCATATAAAAAGAAATAATGAAATTTTGAATTAAATTTATAAAATTTTAGTTTAAATTATTGAAGCGGAAAAGAAATGATGCTATAATAAAATAAAGGTGGGATTTGACATGGAAGTATCAAAGAAGGCATATTTTTATTTTAAGCTTGAGGATGAACCGTATACTGATTATAAAAACGGCTGGCATGAATGGTATATGGAGTATTTTTGCAGAGAGGTTCATGTTTTTGATAACAGCGGAAATGATATAATTGCGCCGTCAGGGACAATATATCTTGTGCCTCCTAATACACCTATGTATTTCAATTATGAAAATACTGACAAGTTTATACATACATCGTGGATTTTCAGTGCGGAACGCAGTTTTATGGACAGTCTCGCTATTCCCTACAGAACACCGGTGACTATAAAAAATATTGATGATTTTGAACTTTTGTTGTATGAAATGCAGTCAAGACAGATTTCACAGTCTAAATTCAGTCAAATTCAGCAAGATGCCTATTTAATGCTTATTTTATCGTTTATACATGATGAAATATATCCTTTTAAAAAAGATTTTTATCTGAAAAAGGGAGACAACTTACAGCAGGTGCGCAGTACAGTGATGAATAGTCTCGCGATACACTGGACAATAAACAGTATGGCGGAGAGAGCCCATATGAGCGCAAGCACATTTCAGCGTCAGTATAAGGAACTTTATGGAAAGACTCCTATTGCCGATTTGTATGATATGCGTTTTACAAAAGCGAAACGGCTTATTGAAACAGGCTATTCCATTCCGTATATTCTCCACTCCTGCTGTTTTAAATCTTTGCAGCATTTTTCAGCTTTTTTTAAAAAGCGCGCGGGGATTACGCCTACAGCATATAAAAAGCAGTTAGAAAAGAAATGATATGTGCGGCTGTAGTGTTTCAGACGATATACTTGCGATCAAATGTATGGAGCCGTTACCTGTCTGATACTGTGAAATAAAATCTGTCATTGTAAATGGGCAAAAGGTATGGTATAATCTTTACGGCAAAGGAGGCTGTTATGGGAAAAAGTAATTGTGAAATGTGTATGAATTATTATTATGATGAAGAATATGAGTGTTATACCTGCGCAATGAATTTGGACGAAGATGAAATGTACAGGTTTGTAAGAGGAAATAATGATGACTGTCATTATTTCAGAATGGGTGATGATTATACTATTGTAGAGAAACAAAATTAGGTGATTAAGCAATGGAAAGAACGATACTTCACTGTGACTGTAACGGTTTTTACGCGTCAGTGGAATGCGTATTAAGACCTGAACTCAGAGATGTGCCTATGGCTGTGGGCGGGAACGAGGAAATGCGTCATGGAATAATACTGGCTAAAAATGAGAAGGCAAAGAAATTTAATATTCAGACTGCTGAGACTATATGGCAGGCAAAAAAGAAATGTCCTGAGCTTGTGGTTGTTCCGCCGCACCGCGAGTTGTATTATAAGTATTCAAAACGCGTTATGGACATTTATAAAAGATATACCGATTATGTGGAAACATTCGGTTTGGACGAGGCGTGGCTGGATGTTACGGAAAGCCGTATGCTGTTTGGGGACGGAGTTAAAATAGCTAATGAGCTTCGCAGGCTTGTAAGGGAGGAAACAGGACTTACTATTTCTGTCGGAGTATCTTTTTGCAAAGTTTTTGCAAAGCTTGGAAGTGATTATAAAAAACCTGACGCGACTACAGTGTTTTCAAAGGAAAATTGGCGTGAGTTTATATATCCTTTGTCAGCTAAAGATTTGCTTTTGGTTGGTGAAAAGACATATCAGGCGCTTGGCAAGATGGGGATAAAAACAATAGGACAGCTTGCCGAGGCGGATAAGCGACTGCTTACATCGCGGTTTGGAAAGCTGGGAGACTCGCTTCATCGTTACGCGAACGGACTGGATAATGATCCTGTAAAATCGATATATTATAAGGAGGAAGTAAAGTCTGTCGGAAACAGCACAACATTTGATCATGATCTTGTCGGTGAAGACGAGATAAAGAACGGTATATATGCTTTATCAGACAGTGTTGCCGCGCGTATGCGCAGAAAAGGAGTTAAATGTACAACAGTACAGGTCGCTATAAAGGATCCCGATTTTAAAATTATAAATCGTCAACAGAAGCTGACCGTTCCTACCTATACCTCCCGTGATATACGAGAGACAGCTATGGAAATTGTGAGAAAAGCATGGAATATGAAACTTCCTGTAAGGATGATAAGCGTTACCGGGACAGGGCTTGTAAGAGAGAATGAGGTATATGATCAGATAAGCCTGTTTGAACAGGAGGATATTCATGACAGGAAAGTGGAGCGGTTTGAGAAAACCGTGGATGACCTTAAAAAACGTTTCGGTGATATTGTATCACTTGGGGGAAACAGAAGAAATAATAAGAATTAAACGGCACATGTTTATGTGCCGTTTTGTATATTCTATCTGTTGCCTTTTATATCAAAGCCGCGCATAACTTCTCTGCGCTTTTCTATTGCGTACTGCGTATAGTATTTATGAGTAACCTCAATATTTTTATGCCCCATAAGTTCCGCCACCATTTTTATGTCAATTCCGTCCGCTATAAGATTACACGCAAAGGTACGTCTGAGAGCGTGCGGACGCGCCTTGTCGGAATCGAAAATACCTGCTGTAGCGCAGTATTTTTTAAGTGTTTTTTCGACGCCTTGTGCTGTCATACGTTTGCCGAGACGGCTTAGAAAAAGCGCTTCCGTATCAGCTGATTTATCATTTTCCAATCTCTCTTGTATGTATTTAAACATTTCGTTTTCCACCTGTATAGGCATGAATATTTCCTGCTCGTCGCCGCCTTTGCGCGTTACAACGAATGAGGAAGTGTCAAAGCATACGTCGTGCACATTAAGATTAATAAGCTCGCTCACACGGCAGCCGGTGCCGAGATACGCTGTAAACAGCGCAATATCCCGCTGCTTCTTGTTTGTATATTCTGTGAGATCTCGCCCTGAATAGTATTTTTCACCGTTATATATTACATCAAGTAAATTTATGGTCTCCTGAGTAGTAAGCGGACGCTTCATTTTCTGATGTATTTTTTTAAAGTCGATTTTGTCGGTGATATTCTGGGAAATCAGATCATTTTTATACAGATATCCGAAAAGGCCTCTTATACCTGACAATTTTCGGTTTATACCGTACGGACTATTGCGGCGTATGCGTTTTACATGTTTTCCGTCTATAGTGATCGTGTCTGTTTCGTATTCTTTAAGGTATGCGGTGAAGCCGTTTAGATCTCGCAACGTCACCTGCTCCATATGTGATGTTGTGAAATCCTCAGTGTGTTCAACGTCTCTGAATTTGAATTTTTGCAGATAATCGAGAAAGGTTTTTATATCAATACTGTAGCCGATTTGTGTGTTAATACTCTCACCGTCATAGGCAATCTCTATGTAGTCAAAAACAAAATCGGGCAAGTTTGAAAGGAAATTCATAAGTTTGGCGTGTTTGCTCACAATATCAGCCTCCTTGTTCTGAGATGTAACGAATTTTTTATAAGATTATTATACTATGTTTTATTTGTTTACGCAAGTGATGATTTTGTTCTTGCAAAATGTATGAAAATACTGTATGATAGATTTTAGAGGGATTATTTTGCAGAAAGAGGAGAGAAATGTATGGGTTTTATTTTTAATATTAATACTGAGATTAAATCAGAGGTTAATACGAAGCCTGTGGCAAATGCGGTAAATATTTTAAAGCGCGACATGAAAAAGGAGTTTAATGTCACAAACTTGGAAAAGAACAGTATTACGCTGATAACAGATACAGCGATGGTGGAGGAGAGTTATAAAATTTCCGTTGGCGGCAGCGTTGTGATTACGGCGGGAGATGATCTGGGGTT
>CAJTPP010000062.1:8205-9099 GCA_910578235.1 uncultured Clostridia bacterium
ACGGAGAGTATTTTTCACCGGAATATACGGTACGGTTTCGGGGATGGTTTTTTAATGACGAGGTTTTGCTGATGAAATGGAAAGTAAACGGCGATGACAGAGAACCATGGAGAATGGCTTTTGAAACGCTTCTGCGATGCGGAGGGAATATTACAATTCCCGGAACCGATAAAAATTCACGGTTAAATCGTCAGATGGCGGCGGATATGGGACTATGGATAACGCACCATCATGCCGAACCGCTCGGAGCGGAAATGTTTGCGAGGGCATATCCGAATATAACGCCTGATTTCAGCGAAAGACCGGAACTGTTCTATAAGCTGTGGGAGGATGCGGTTATTGAACAAAAGGACTGTAAGGTTGTATGGAATTTGTGTTTCAGAGGTCAGGGGGATTGCCCTTTTTGGAGTCATGATTTAAGCGGCAGGTATGATACGGAGGAAAAACGCGGCGCGCTGATAAGCAGTCTCATTAAAAAGCAGTGCGATATAGTAAGGAAGTATGTTGATAATCCTGTATTCTGCACAAATCTGTATGGAGAGATCATGGAGCTGTATAACGGCGGTTATATAGATCTTGATGATGAAATTATAAAGGTAAATGCGGACAACGGATACGGAAGAATGGTGACAAGGCGGCGTGATAATCATTCTGCGAGAGTTTCTTCCATGCCGGTTAAGGGCGGCGGCTGTCAGGGGATTTATTATCATGTGTCTTTTTACGATCTTCAGGCAGCAAATCATATAACCATGCTGGCGAACAGTGTGGATTTCGTTGACAGAGAACTTACAGCGGTGCTTGAAAATGACGGTAATGATTTCTGGGTAATTAATTGTTCAAATATAAGACCGCATGTTTATTATCTTGACGCGGTGCGTAAAAAATGGCGGGGGG
>CAJTPP010000062.1:9124-10844 GCA_910578235.1 uncultured Clostridia bacterium
AACACACAGCCGTGATTTTGTGAGAGAATACTATGACGGTGACAGCAGTATTGCAAAAGCGTTTTGCGAGTATCCGAAAGCAATGATTGCGTATGGAAAAAACAGTGATGAGCATGCTGGTGAACAGTTTTATACGGAGAATACGCGTATTATAGCGCATAATCTTATTATTGGTAACAGAGGGACAGTAGATCAGTTAAAATGGGTTGCGGGGGACGGTACTTTATTTGAACAGACAGAGCAAATATGCGGTATATGCCGAAAAGGCTTTGACGGAATAAAAGCATATTTTGAATATTGCAGAGAAGTGAGCGGAAAATTGTCGGGAAATGTAAAGAGGCTTTTTGACGTCACTCTGTTTTTACAGGCAAAAATACATTATTATTGCGCTAAGGGAATGATAGCTATCGGCGATGCTGTGGCTGAATTTGGAAAAAGAAATTATAAGGAAGCGTTTATTGTCGCCGGAGACGGCGCGGAGTACTTTGATAAAGCTCAAAAAGAAATGCGTGACAGTGAAAACGGTATATGGGACGGATTTTATTATAATGACTGTTTTGCGGACATAAAGCACAGCGCGTATATGATGCGCAAGGCAATGGGATATATCAGAGAGATCGGGGATAATGCGAGACATGACAAGTGGTATAGAGAAGTCGTGTACGCGCCTGAAGACAGGGACGTTACGCTGCTGCTTGTTACGGATAATCATATGACTGACGGGGAATTGTATCAGGCTATGAAAAAAGAACAAAAATGATTTTCAGAGTTGGTTATTATCATGAACAGTGATATAGAAGCAAATGGTACAGTCAGGCAAAGCTGATGTATGAAGGTGATATTTTATATGAGTTATATAGTGTATGAAATGGGGAGAGATAGATATGGAATATAAATTTAAGGAATATAAAGAAACATCATTGCTTGAAAAACATCTGAATATGGGCGGTAAAAATCCTGACGGAGAGGAAATAAATCTGACAAACCGTTATTTTACACGCGGCGGAAAGCCGTTTATAGGTGTTATGGGAGAGTTCCATTTTTCAAGGTATGACCGAAATAAATGGCGCGGTGAACTTGCCAAAATGAAAGCGGGCGGTATTACAATCGTGTCAACTTATTTATTCTGGATTTATCATGAGGAAATAGAGGGAGAATATGATTTTTCAGGTGATAATGACGTGCGGGCGTTTGTTGAGACTTGCGGAGACGTCGGACTTGACGTGGTTATCAGGATAGGACCGTGGGCGCACGGTGAATGCCGCAACGGAGGCTTCCCCGACTGGCTTATGAATAAGCCGTTTGAGCTTCGTGATAATAACGCGCGGTATCTTGCGCTTGTGCGGAAGTGGTATAGCCGAATTTATAATGAGGTAAAGGGACTGTTTTATAAAGATGGCGGAAACATCATTGCTGTGCAGCTTGAAAACGAGTTTGTAGACAATGCGGAGCATCTTGCGAAGCTAAAGGAGATAGCCGTAGAATGCGGACTGGTTGCTCCGCTTTATACTGTCACAGGCTGGAACAGCGCGGCAGGGGCCAAAATACCCACAGATGAGGTTGTTCCCGTGTTTGGAGGATATTGTGAAGCGCCGTGGGAAAATCATATAAACAGGTTAAAACCGTCGCCGCATTATTTCTTTAACCGTATGAGAAATGACAGCGCAATCGGTACGGATCTTATAGCCCAGACGGATAATGACGGCTGGCAGCTTCCGTA
>CAJTPP010000062.1:10868-15277 GCA_910578235.1 uncultured Clostridia bacterium
TTGGCGGAGGAATACAAGTGACGCACCACAGGCGGCCTATTATAAAGCCTATGGACATTTATGCGGTATCGCTTGTGAAAATAGGCGATGGAAATAATCTTATCGGATATTACATGTATCACGGAGGAACAAATAAAATCGGTAAACGATCTACATTTAATGAGTCAAGGGCTACAGGCTATCCGAATGACTATCCTATATTATCATATGACTTTCAGGCTCCGTTGTCGGAGTACGGCGAGGCGCGAGGGCATTATGGACTGTTGAATATGCTGCATATGTTTGTACAGGATTTTGGCGAAATAATTGCGCCAATGGAGGCAGTTGACGCTAAATATACAATTCCTCCGGAAGATACTGCTTCACTGAGATACGGTATGAGGGCAGACGGAACAGGAGGATTTGTGTTTGTCAATCATTATCAGCGTCTTACAAAGCTGAAAGATATAAAAGGAGCGGTGATTAATACGGGGACAGTAAAATTCCCCGCGATTGATATAAAGGGCGAGGTAAGCTTTTTTATGCCGTTCAATATGCGTTTGGGGACACAAAAAAACAATGGTATGCCTGTGCTTGAATATGCTACGGCACAGCCTTTGTGCAGACAGGATGATACGTTCTTTTTTGCTGAAATACCTGATATAAAAGCGGAATATAAGTTTTCGGACGGACAGCAGTTCAGCGATGATATTATAGAGTATGGCGGTATAAGAATAGTTACGGTACCGTTTAAGAAAGCAAAGTATATGCGTAAAATTTCGGGTACCGTGTATATAGGCAATGGGTGTAATTTGTATGAAGAAAACGGGCAAATATACTCAATTGAGGATGGTGAATTTACGTGTGTGAAGTGGAACGGGAGCAAGTTTGAAACGTTTACGATAAATCAGCCGTATGAAAAAACGAATATAATTATAGAGGATATTTTGAATGCTCCGTTTGAGCCAAAGTATAAGGAGGAACTGAGTATAGGAGGGGACAGAAAAATCACATGGAAAAAAATAAGCGCAGACAGCGCGTATGGCTTTGCGGAAATAGAGTATACGGGTGACGCGGCTCAGTTGTACGCTGACGGAAAACTGACGGCGGATGATTATTATTACGGAAAGACATGGAGAGTGCCGTGCGCGTTAATTTACGGCAAAGAATGTTATATTGCAATATCTGAAATGAAAGACGATTTTTACAGAGAATTTTAGGAGGATGAAAAATGGAGATGACATTGCGTTGGTACGGTACGGAGTTTGATACTGTTACCTTAAAGCAGATAAGACAGATACCGGGTGTGACCGGAGTTATAACAACGCTGTATAATACTAAACCTGGAGAGGTGTGGAGCAGGGAGGCAATCCGCGCTATGAAGGAAGAAGTTGACGAGGCGGGACTGCATATTAGCGGAATAGAGAGCGTGAATATACATGACGCGATTAAAATAGGAACGCCGGACAGAGAAAAATATATTAATAATTATATTGAAACGCTTGAAAACTTGGGTAAAGAAGATATTCATCTTGTATGCTATAATTTTATGCCTGTATTTGACTGGACACGCAGCGAGCTTGCAAGAAAGAGACAGGATGGTTCTACAGTGCTTGCGTATAATCAGGAGACTATTGACAAAATTGTTCCCGAGCAGATGTTTGAAAGTATATCGGGAGATATGAATGGAACCGTTATGCCGGGGTGGGAGCCTGAGAGAATGGAAAAGGTTAAAGAGCTGTTTGAACTGTATAAAGATGTTGATGATGAAAAACTGTTTGAAAATCTGAGATATTTTCTTGAGAGGATAATGCCCGTTTGTAATGAGTACGATATAAAAATGGCAATTCATCCGGATGATCCGGCATGGAGCGTATTCGGACTGCCGAGAATTATTATAAATAAAAAGAATATTCTGCGTATGATGAATATGGTGGATGACGCGCATAACGGTGTGACTTTCTGCTCGGGTTCATACGGTACAAATTTAGAAAATGATTTGCCTGATATGATACGTTCTTTAAAGGGGAGAATACATTTTGCGCATGTGCGTAATCTGAAATTTAATTCTCCGACAGATTTTGAAGAGGCGGCGCATCTTTCGTCTGACGGTAGTTTTGACATGTATGAGATTATGAAGGCGCTTTATGACATAGGGTTTGAAGGACCGATACGCCCGGATCATGGCAGAATGATATGGGACGAGGTTGCAATGCCGGGTTACGGCCTTTATGACAGAGCGCTTGGAGCGACTTATCTAAACGGACTTTGGGAAGCGATAAGTAAAGGCAACGAATAAAAGAACAAACTAAAAACAGTTAGACATATCTAACTGTTTTTAGTTTATATGATTTATGTCTTTTAGACAATGTGACAAAATAATAAAAGTTTTCCTCGAAAGTGTTGACATATAAAAACAAAAGTGGTAAAATAGCTCTGTGAGTTAGCTATGAGTAATTAAAGTTATCTAAAACAAATAAGTTGGGGCAACATGAGTAAAAAGGAGGGATTTGTTATGACGTTATCAATGGTAAATACGGGAGAGATAAAGCAGATTATAAAAGTAGAAGGAAATGACGATACGAAAAAATTTCTTGAAAATCTGGGGTTTGTCACAGGGAGCTGTGTTACGGTTATATCTGAAACAAGGGGAAATCTGATAGTGAACATTAAAAATTCACGGGTAGCTATTGATCGTTCAATGGCGAACAGAATTATGGTGTGAATATTATAAGGAGGATATGTATGCGTACTTTAAAAGAAGTGAAAATAGGAGAGACTGTCAGAGTGGCGCGTCTTAACGGTGAGGGAGCGGTGAAACGCAGAATAATGGACATGGGTATTACAAGGGGAGTGGAAATTTATGTGAGAAAAGCGGCTCCGTTAGGTGATCCTATAGAAGTAACTGTCCGAGGTTATGAGCTTTCGCTAAGAAAAGCGGATGCGGAAATGATTGAACTGGTATGATTTTTTGTACACAAGTTAGCGAAAGGTAATAAAAGTTTTTGGAGGTAAATTATATGTCTGTAAAAATAGCGCTTGCGGGAAATCCGAATTCGGGTAAAACAACACTTTTTAATAAACTTACCGGTTCAAATCAGTTTGTCGGAAACTGGCCGGGAGTTACAATTGAAAAAAAAGAGGGCAAGCTTAAAGGATACAAGGATGTGACGATTGTTGACACGCCCGGTATTTATTCACTGTCGCCGTACACGTTGGAGGAGGTTGTGGCAAGAAATTATCTTATTGATGAGTGTCCCGATGTGATACTTAATATTATTGACGGTACTAATATTGAAAGAAATCTGTATCTTACAACACAGCTGGCGGAGCTTGGGATACCTGTTGTAATAGCGGTGAATATGATGGATGTTGTAAGAAAGAACGGTGATATGCTTGATCTGAAAATGCTAAGTGAAGCGACAGGCTGTGAGACTGCGGCAATATCCGCGCTGAAAGGTACGGGAATAAAAGAGGCTGTTCAAAAGGCGGTAAATGCCGCAGGGAAAAATGCGTTTGAGCCAGTGCGTATTTTTGATGAAAAGATAGAGAAGATACTTTCAGATATAGCTTTTTGCATAGACGGTTCAGTTCAGGAAGAGAAAAAGCGCTTTTACGCGATAAAGCTGTTTGAACGGGATGATAAAATTACATCCGTGACAAGCAATACGTCTGCTATATCGGGAATTATAGAAACAGCCGAAAAGGAAATGAATGACGATAGTGAAAGTATTATTATAAATGAACGGTATAATTATATTTCGTCTGTAATTACCAATTGCTATAAAAAGAAAAAGAAATCAACATTGTCTGTTTCAGACAAGATTGACAGAATTGTTACCAACAAATGGACGGCATTGCCGATTTTTGCGGCTGTGATGTTTGTTGTTTATTATATATCGGTAACGACAGTAGGGACATGGGTGACAGACTGGGTAAATGACGGATTGTTTGGTGAGAGCTGGAATTTATTTGGTATAACAATACCGGGCATTCCTGCGTTTCTTGAGACCGGGCTTGAGGCGATGGGCACGTCACAATGGTTGAATAGCCTTATACTTGACGGTATTGTGGCGGGGGTAGGAGCGGTTCTTGGTTTTGTGCCGCAAATGTTTGTGCTTTTTATATTTCTCGCATTTCTTGAGGCGTGCGGATATATGTCAAGAATAGCTTTTATTATGGATAGAATATTCAGAAAATTCGGCTTGTCAGGCAAGTCATTTATACCGATGCTTATTGGATCGGGATGTGGTGTCCCGGGAATTATGGCGTCAAGAACGATTGAAAATGATCGTGACAGGCGAATGACGGTTATAACGACAACATTTATTCCATGCGGCGCAAAGCTGCCTATAATTGCGCTTATTACAGGAGCGTTATTCGGCGGCGCGGGCTGGGTTGCGGTAAGCGCGTATTTTATAGGCGTGGCT
>CAJTPP010000062.1:15322-15654 GCA_910578235.1 uncultured Clostridia bacterium
ATGTTTTCAGGCAATCCCGCTCCGTTTGTAATGGAGCTTCCCGCATATCATCTCCCGACCGCGGGCAATGTTCTTCGCAGTATGTGGGAGAGAGGGTGGTCGTTTATAAAAAAGGCGGGAACGGTAATTTTTCTGGCTGCCATTCTTATATGGTTTTTACAGGGATTTGGATTTGAGGATGGTTTCGGTATGGTAGAAGATATGAATAATTCAATTCTTGCAAAAATCGGCAGCATAATTGCTCCTGTATTTGCGCCGCTTGGCTGGGGAGACTGGAAGGCGGCGGTGGCGGCTCTCACAGGACTTGTGGCGAAGGAAAATGTTGTAGGAAC
>CAJTPP010000063.1 GCA_910578235.1 uncultured Clostridia bacterium
AAAGAGAAATAGAAATACACTGGAATTTTTAAAGCAGAATATAAGCGCCCCACACGGCGAGCCTGACGGAGGAGCGGTAGGTATAAACGGAACTCTGGAAAAGGATATAAATCTTGCTATTGTGCAGAAGCTTCAGGAGGTGTTTGAAGGAAAGGGGATTGAAGTTATGCTGACGCGTGAGGGAGATAGTGGTTTGCAGGATGAAGGCGCGGAAACAATAAGAAAAATGAAAATATCCGATATGAATAAACGTCGTGAAATAATAAAGGACAGCGGCGCGGATTTGTTTTTGAGTATACATATGAATTCCTTTTCCGACAGCAGTGTCAACGGACTGCATATTTTTTATGATAAGGCGCATCCTGAAATAGAGGAAATGGCAAAGGAAATTCAGGACAATATCGGTAAAATTACAGGCGCGCCGATACATGCTATAAAGACAGCTGATGAAAAACTTTTTCTTATGAAAAATCCGCCGGTACCGTCAATACTCATTGAATGTGGATTTATCTCAAATCCTGATGAGGAAAAGAAGCTTACAGACGAAAAATATCAGGCAAAAATAGCTTGGGCAATAGCATCAGCAGTAGAAAATTATACAAATTGATATAAAATTCAACATGAAAACTTTTAAAATTCTACTATACTTTCTTTAATTTATATTGACGGACGCTGTATTTTGAGATATAATAGTAGGCAATGTAGATTAATATAATTTAAAGTTTTGGAGGCTTAAAACAATGAGTAGAGTTTATAATTTTTCGGCAGGTCCGTCAATGCTGCCATTAGAGGTGCTTGAGAAGGCGGCGGCTGAAATGACAGAGCACGGCACAAGCGGTCAGTCAGTTATGGAGATGAGCCACCGCAGTAAGGAATATCAGGCTATTATCGACAATGCGGAAGCGCTTGTGCGAGAGATTATGCATGTGCCTGATAATTATATGGTATTATTTTTGCAGGGCGGAGCTTCATCGCAGTTTTCGGCAATCCCGATGAATATCGGCACAAAGAATAAAAAAGCCGATTATATTATAACAGGTCAGTGGGCAAAAAAGGCTGCTGATGAGGCGGAAAGATATATCACGGTTAACCGTGTTGCGTCATCCGCAGACAAGACTTTTTCATATATACCTACGACAGACAGCAGTATGTTTGATCCGGAAGCTGATTATTGTTACATTTGCTATAACAATACAATTTACGGTACGCACTATACGGAGAATAAGCTTCCTGACACAAAGGCTACGCTTGTTGCGGATATATCTTCATGTGTAATGGCTGAAGAAATTGATGTTACGAAGTTTGGTATTCTTTATGCGGGAGCGCAGAAGAATTTAGGCCCTGCCGGAGTTACGCTTGTAATTGTGCGTAATGATCTCATCGGTGAAACTCTTGACGGAACGCCTACTATGTTTAAATATTCAATTCATCAGAAAAACGGCTCAATGTATAATACACCGCCTACATACGGTATTTATGTGCTTGGTCTTGTTTTGCAATGGATTAAGGATAAGGGCGGCGTTAGGGAACTACAGAAAATCAACGAGAAAAAGGCGAAGCTTTTATATGATTTTCTTGACTCATCAAAGATGTTTAAGGGAACTGTTGTTCCTGAGGACAGATCACTTATGAATGTTCCGTTTGTGACAGGCAATGACGAGCTTGACGCCAAGTTTGTTGCGGAAGCAAAGTCTAATGGCTTTATAAACATAAAGGGACACAGATCTGTCGGAGGAATGAGAGCGAGCATTTATAATGCTATGCCGCTTGAGGGCGTAGAAAAGCTTGTTGAATTTATGAAGAAGTTTGAAGCTGAAAACGCATAATTACAGATGGAAAATTTTGATGCGGAACGGCTTTAGCCGTTCCATATCTTTTTAGAAAAGGGGTATGTAAAATGTTTAATATATTAACACTGAATAAAATTGCGCAGTGCGGTCTTGCCCAGCTTGGCGGCAATTACACTATTACGGATGATGTTTCAGTAAACGCGGACGGTATAATATTGAGAAGCTTTAAAATGCATGACATGGAGCTTCCGGCTGAACTGAAAGCGATTGCAAGAGCAGGCGCCGGAACAAATAATATTCCTATTGATAAATGCAGCGAAAAGGGTATCGTTGTATTTAATACTCCGGGCGCGAATGCAAATGCTGTAAAGGAAATCGTTATAGCGGGAATGTTGCTTGCGTCAAGAGATATTGTCGGAGGTATTGAGTGGTCAAACACGCTTACAGGCGACGATGTTGATAAGCAAGTTGAAAAGGGCAAGTCAAATTTTGCGGGCTGTGAAATTAAGGGTAAAACTCTGGGTATTATAGGCCTTGGAGCAATTGGTATTCTTGTTGCAAACGCCGCTATTGCTCTTGGTATGGATGTAATCGGTTATGATCCGTATCTTTCTGTAGACTCGGCTTTGCAGTTGTCAAGACACGTTCATAAAGCAAATAAGCCTGAGGAGGTTTATGCTGCGGCTGACTATATTACACTGCATGTGCCGCTTATGGATGCTACAAGAAATACAATTAATTCAGAAGCAATCTCATATATGAAAGACGGAGTTGTAATACTTAATTTTGCAAGAGGCGGACTTGTAAATAATGATGATATAAAAAAGGCTCTTGCGGACGGTAAGGTTAAAAAGTATGTTGTTGATTTTACTGACAGTGAAACAGTAAATCAGCAGGGTATTATAAATATACCTCACTTGGGCGCGTCAACAGAGGAGTCAGAGGATAACTGCGCTGTGATGGCCGCTCAGGAAATAGCTGATTATCTTGAAAACGGTAATATTCTTAATTCAGTAAATTTTCCTAACTGCTCGTTGCCTGAGAATAATGTCGGAAGAATTACGATTATGCACAAAAATATTCCTAATGTGATTGCTAAGTTTACAGACGCTCTTTCAAGCGTAAATATTTCTGACATGATTAATAAGTCAAAGGGAGACATTGCTTATACAATAATTAACACTGATCATGAAATTACATCCGATATTGTTGAAAAACTTAATAGCATTGAGGAAGTTATAAGAGTCAGAGTTATAAAGTAATTTTTTGAAAATCAAATACGGATAATAGCAAAGTGCGGCTTTACTGAGAGTATAGCCGCACTTTGCTGCGTTATATAAATTTAAATGTTGTCACATCAAATAATCCCGAGTCGGTAATGCGTATTTCGGGAATAACAGGCAGAGGTAGGAAAGCGAGTGATAAAAAAGCGTCAATATTTTCATTAATATTAAGCGCTTTTGCCGCGTTGTATAGGGCGTCGTGTTCGGCGGTGATTTCTTCAGCGGATTTTGTAGACATAAGTCCCGCAATATCAAGACGCATTGACGCAATAATTTTGCCGTCTGAGCATACAGTGATACCGCCGCTTTTTCCGAGAGCGTTTACAGCGAGAGCCATATCAGAATTGTTATCTCCTATTACTATGATGTTATGACTGTCATGACCTATTGACGATGCGATTGCTCCTTTTGTGATGTTATAGTTTGTCACATAGGCTATACCTTTTGTGCCAAGCTTTTTATGACGTTCAATCACGCATACTTTTGATAGGTTATCGGTTTTTCGGGCGGTAACTTTTTTTGTTATAATGCTTTGGGGGATAAGCTCAATTGCCGTAATACTGTCTGATAAGTCCTGGTTGAAAAAATCGGCGGTGATAGTTGGTAAATGCACAGTGTCAGTAACCGTGGAATTGTCAGTCTTTTCGACTGTAAACAGCGCTTGTCCGTTTTCGCAGACAAGTATGCCGTCTTTATACACCTTGGAAATTTTATTAAGTGAAAGATCATCGGCGATCACTATATCTGCGGCATAGGATGGAGCAATCGCTCCTTTGTTTTTCAGACCGTATATTTCACAGGCGTTAAGCGTTGCCATAATAATAGCATCAACAGTATTGATGCCATAGGAAACGGCTTTGCGTATGCAATGGTCTATACTGCCTTCTCGTATAATTTCACCGACAAAACGATCATCAGTACAGAAGGCGCATCGTCTTAGAGTGTGCGGCGTTACGCCTTTGATAAGCTTGGCAATATCGAGAGAAAGTGTACCTTCTCGAAGAAGAATATACATGCCCTTGCGTATTTTTTCATTCATTTCATTTACAATGCTGCATTCATGGTCGGTTTTTACGCCTGCCGATATATACGCGTTAAGCTCATTACCTGAAAGCAGAGGCGCGTGACCGTCAATGATATCGCCGCAAAGCTTACCGAGAGCTTCACTGTCACAGGAAATTATTCCCGGATAATTCATCATTTCGCCTATGCCATGAAAATCTTTTATTGCGGTCTGTGTTTCATGCGCGGTAATAGCGGCTCCGGAATGTTCAAATGGAGTGGCCGGCACACAGGACGGAAGCATGAGCTTCACGTCAAGAGGAATGTTTTCGGAAGCTATGCGCATGTAGTCCAGGCCGTCTATGCCGCATACATTGGCGATTTCATGAGGATCAGCTATTACTGTTGTCACGCCGTGCGGCATTACGGCTTTAGCATATTCGGAAGGAGTGCACATGGACGACTCAATATGCGTATGAGTATCGACAAAACCGGGCATTACATATTTGCCTGACACGTCAACTTCGTTTGAGCCGCTGTAGTTGCCGACACCGCAGATGACGCCGTTTTGTACAATGATATCGGATGTGAATATTTCACCTGTGAATACATCAATGATACTGCCGCCTTTTAATATAAAGTCGCCGTTTTTGCGTCCCATGGCAGTGTCTATATATGTTTTTATATTTTTCATATAAATCACCTCGTTCATATTATACAACAAATAGGTATAATATTCAAATAAAATATGAATAAAATGTAAATTGATAAGCAGTCTGATTGACTTTAAAAAAGCGCGGTGGTAAAATGTATACATTATTTGTGTTAATTATAAAGATCTATTAAAAATACTTATTCGGAGGCAAGCATATGGCAGATTTTGAGTTAAAAACCGACCCGGAGGTATCCGGAGAGGTTGCAGTTGAGGAAGAAAAAATCGTTGAAACCGAGAATATTTCAGAGACTTTTTCAGAAGAAAGCGGAGATGATGACGGTCGTTTTAATGAATTGGATATCAGGAAAAAGAAAAAGAGGAAAAAACGCATTATTATTTTATCGGTAATATTCGGAGTTATTATATTACTTATTGTGATGTCTTCTGTGTTAAAGAATATGGGCAAAAACGCCGTAAAGGATACATATACTGACGCAGCGGTGGAAAGACGTACCATAAAAAACACAATAACGGGATCATCCTCGATTGAGCCTAACGATTCCTATAATGTTACTACTATTAAATCGGGAGATATAATCTCAGACTATTTTAAAGAAGGGGATACCGTCAAAAAAGGTGACAAGCTGTACCAGTTTGATGATAAGGACGCGTCAAACAGCCTTTCAAGTGCGCAGAATGCGGTGACAAAGGCGCAGAATAGTCTTTCTGATGCCCAAAAGGCTTATGATGATCAGTATGCGACAGCTTCTGTGACGGGAAAAGTGAAGTCGGTAGCCGTGAAGAATGGTGACAATGTTATGAACGGTGCGGAAATAGCGACTGTGTATGATGATACATATATGAAAATACGTTTGCCGTTTAATGATTATGACGCGTCAGAGGTATATGTCGGCGCGGAAGCACAGGTTTCTGTAACCGGTATACGGGATACAATTTACGGAAAAGTGACTGAAAAGTCTTCGGGTACGTCTGCTTCTAATTCTCATACAATGGTAGTATACGCGACTATAGAAGTGAAAAATCCCGGCGCGCTTACGGAGAAAGACACCGGCAGTGCGGTTGTAAATGGTGTGGCTTGCGCGGATACTGCGAATTTTGAATATATAGACACTCAGAAAATTACGGCGAAATCATCTGGAACAATAAATAATCTTAATATATCAATGGGTGATGTGGTGAAAAGCGGCCAAAGAGTGGCGTATGTTAAATCTGAAACAACAAGCACAACATTGAGCAATGCAAAGCTTTCACTTGAGGACGCAAAGCTTAGCTATGAAAAGGCAAAGGACGCTGTCAAGGATTATATTGTAGAAGCGCCGATTGACGGTACGGTTGTTAAGAAAAATACCAAAGCGGGCGATACTGTCGATGCTGGAAACGGAACAGATCCGCTTTGTGTTATTTATGATTTGTCATGTGTGAAATTCAGTCTTGCTGTGGATGAAACTGAAATTGCTCTTGTAAAGACAGGTCAGAAGGCGACAGTTACGGCTGACGCGGTTGAGGGTGAATTTGAGGGCAGAATTATAAAGGTACCGGTTGACGGCGTCAACCAGAATGGTGTGACGACATACACAATTGAGGTACAGATTGACAATTACGGAGGACTGCTGCCGGGAATGAATGTTGACGCGGAAATTGTCGTTGATGAAGCGGAGAATGTAATAGCCGCTCCTGTGAATTGTGTGAACAGGGGGAATATTGTATTTGTTAAGGATGATGGTCAGAAGCGTGAAAATGATGTTACCGATATCATAATGAGCAAAAAGGCTGAAATCTCAAAAGATAATAATGGTGAAACAAATAAGCATGAGAAAGAAAAGGAAATGCCGGAAAATATCCTTGAAAATGCTGATATTGCTATTGACGCGCAGGATATTCCGGCCAACACAGAGATACCTGAAGGATATCGCGCAGTGCGTGTCGAGACCGGCATTAACGATACTGAGTATATTGAAATTAAATCAGGTCTGACCGAAAATGATATGGTTAGAACACTGAATACTCAATCATCGAGCGCCGGAGCATTCTTTGGAATGGATGAGAATTCCATGCAGGGCATGGGCGGCATGCATGGCGGCCCCAACAGCGATATGGGCGGAGGTTCAGGGCCGAGCGGTAATATGGGGCCCGGCGGCCCCGGCGGAATGTGATGCGGAGGTGATTAACAATGCCACCACTTGTAGAAATGAAAAACGTCTATAAAATATATCACATGGGCGATACTGCAATTCACGCTCTTGACGGAATATCAATGACTATTGAAAAAGGTGAGTTTGTGGCAATAGTAGGTCAGTCGGGTTCAGGTAAATCTACATGTATGAATATTATAGGTTGTCTTGACGTGGCAACTAAGGGTGTGTATAAGCTCAACGGAAGGGCTATAAGCAATTATACTCAGGATGAGCTGGCGGACGTGAGAAATAAAATGCTTGGTTTTATTTTTCAGCAGTATAATTTGCTTCCTAAACTGACAGTTCTCGAAAATGTCGAGCTTCCGCTTCTGTATGCGGGAGTAAAGGATGCCGAGAGAAAGAAAAGGGCGCTCGCGTCGCTGGACAGAGTAGGACTGAAAGCGAAGGCGGGTAATTATCCGTCTCAGCTTTCTGGCGGACAGCAGCAGAGAGTTTCTATTGCAAGGGCGCTGGCGGGGGATCCGTCCGTAATTCTTGCAGATGAGCCTACAGGCGCGCTTGACTCGCGTACAGGCAGGGAAGTTATGATATTCCTGCAAAGACTAAACGCTGAGGGAAATACGATTATTTTGATAACTCATGACAATTCTATAGCGGCACAGGCTAAGCGTATTATCCGCATAACAGACGGAAGAATTGTGTATGACGGACCTGCTGAAGGAGACGTTACCGTTATGAAACAGCACGGCGCGGGTGAGGAAGCTCCTGACGATGCGAAAGCAAAGGGGGCGACTTGACATGAGTATGTGGAAATGTTTTAAGATGGCAGTGGCAAGTATTGTCAGTAATAAAATGCGTTCCATACTGACAATGCTTGGTATTATAATCGGTATTACAGCAGTAATAGCTCTTGTGAGTCTTATGTCAGGTATGACCGGCGAGGTTACGAAAGCTTTTGAGGAAGTCGGCATAGAGTCAATTATGGTTAATATCACAGACAGAGCAAGCACAAAAGAACTTCCTGTCAAGGATGTGCAGGAATTGGCTGAGAAACATGCGGACGTAATTGCGGGTTGGTCTCCCACAGTTTCAATGCCGGCATACATTAAAAATGGGAATGACTCCATATCTTCTCAGGCAACTGGTGTTAATGAATATTATCTGGGGTTGAAGGATCTGGAGATAGCCTACGGCAGAGAGCTTACATATATTGATATTGAGCGCCGTCAGAAGGTATGTGTAGTAGGCACTTATATTGCGCAGGAGGTTTTCGGCGGTGACGCGCTCGGAAAAACTTTGCAGATTACGGGTACACCGTATGAGGTTGTAGGGATTATTGAAGAACAGGATGACTCGACTGAAAGCTCGAATGATAACTGCGTGTATGTGCCGTACACGCTTGCCGCGCATACAACACGGACATCAAAGGTAAACAGCTATGTGATATATGCGGCTAATCAGGAAGTTGTTGAGGAGGCAAAGGCGTTGATTGAAGCGCTTTGTGAGAAAACAATAGGCGATGATGACTATTACACTATTACAGCCATGAAATCAATAGCAGACTCGCTGACGGATATATTAGACAAGATGCAGATGATGCTTATTGCGATTGCGGCAATTTCGCTTGTTGTAGCGGGAATAGGTATTATGAATATTATGCTTGTTTCCGTGACCGAGCGCACGAGAGAAATCGGTATAAGAAAATCTCTCGGCGCAAAGCAAAAGGATATATTGTCTCAGTTTGTCATTGAGGCTGGTATGTTAAGCTGCATCGGCGGTGTGATAGGAATTATAATTGGCTCACTGCTTGCGATCGGCGCGGGCAAGCTGCTTGGTATGACGGTATTGCCGACGCCTGAATCGGTGGTGGTATCATTTACTGTATCGGCAATGATAGGAGTATTTTTCGGATTTATGCCCGCAAGAAAGGCCGCGGCTCTTAATCCTATCGACGCGCTCAGATATGACTAATAATAGGAAAGGCTATGGAGATTAATATGAAGAAAATAGTTTCACTGATTATTACAGTCACAGTGATAGCTTCAATGACTGTAATGCCTTCGTTTACCGCGCATGCGGCGGTGTCAGAGGATGACGGTGTCATTGCTCTTTTGAAGGAATTGGAAATAATGCAGGGTGACAATAGCGGAGATATGCGTCTTGATCAAAAGGTTTCCCGCGCAGAGTTTGCTAAAATAGCAATAGCGCTGTCGCCCGCAAAAAATACAGTAGCGGTAGGTCTGAAAATGTCGCCGTTTAAGGATGTGTCGTATACACAATGGTATGCGCCGTATGTCCGTGCCGCTGTTTCGGCGGGATATGTCGAAGGATATCTTGACGCGACTTACAGACCGGATAATACAGTAACCTATGAGGAAGCTATTACGGTTTTGCTTAGAATTCTGGGATATGATGACGCTTCTTTCGGAGCGGCATATCCTTACGGACAGGTCGCAAAAGCGCAGGGGCTGGAATTGCTTGAAGATGTTGAAGCGCAGATTGGAGACGAGCTTACAAGGTATCAGGTAATGAGACTTGCTTATAATGCTTTGCAGGCGGAGCTTATTGCGAGTCAAAGCGGCGCTACCGCGGCTGTTTCAACCGCTGGAGAGAGCAGTGAGGCTTCTGCAGGTATGACGATGTCTTCCGGTGTGCTTTTGCAGACACACGAATGTACAATGTCAGAGGATGTTGATATAATTGCTGTGTCTGAGCAGGATGACGATCTCGGCAGAGATGAGGTCTCGACATCGGACGGTACATATGATAAGGGCAGATATTTTGATGATGACAGTGTTGGTATGACAGGTACGGTGTTTGTTAAAAACCGTAAGGAGATTATCGCGTTTGTGCCGGATAAAGACAGTTTAGATAATGACGGTTATGACACGTATTTTGTTTATTCTGTATTGACAGAACCGAATGACTCGGGGGATGTGTCCAATCTGTCAAAAACTACAATTATTGGTTACAGAGACGGTGAATTTGAAAATATTGACATTAAAAATGCAAAAGTCTACGGAGCATCAAGCCCGGCGGATTTTGCGCTGGGTGATACTTTGTATGTGAAGCGGAGAAAGGATAATTCTGTTGAATATATCAAGGTTGATACAAATAACTTTAGCGGCCCTCTTAAGGTGACGTCTGATAACTGGCTTAATCAGATTGGAGCAAAGGAAACAAGCAGAGTTTTTCGCGATGGAATTCAGAGTGATATAGCGTCAGTTTCCAAAAATGATATAGTATATTACAGTGAACCGCTTGATGTGGTATTTGCTTATATAGATAAAGTGACAGGCATATATGAGGCGGCGCTGCCTAACAAAGATACGCCGTCTCAGGTCAGAATATCAGGGCAGACATATTCCATTGAAGGAATAGACGCGTTTAATGATCTTTCATCGAACGGCAGCTATAAATATGGCGATACCATTACTGTGTTGCTGGGCAGAACAGGAAGGATTGCGGGCGTTGCGGGAGGCTCGGGTAATACTGCTGTCACAGAGCTGTCAACGGTAGCGGGATTTATGATTGAAGCGGGTAAAAAAGACTTTACAAATTCTGACAATACCGTGTATTCAAGCTATTATGCGAAGGTGGTAACGCCGGACGGCAACGTCAGTGAGTATGCGACGAAAAATAACTGCGCATCTATGGTTTGCTCGGCGGTACAGCTTTCATTTAAAGACGGAAAGGCGACTGTTACAAAACAGAAAAATAACAGCTCGTCAGTATCAGGTAAGGTCAGCGTCTTAAAAGGAAAAATAGGTGATTATGAACTGGCGTCAGATGTTAAAATTCTTGATACATCGGGTACGTATAATGATGATATTCCCGGATATTGCAGGGTATATCCGCAGCGTATTGACGGCGTTAAGATTGACGCTTCAAGTGTGTTGTATTACTCAAAAAATTCATATGGCGAAATTGACAGCCTGATATTAAAGAATGTTACGGGCGACACATATTCATACGGCGTTATTACAAAGGTTGATAAAACAACGCGTCAATATACAATTGACATAGACGGTACATCGAGTGTATATATGTCGAATTTTACAAGCAATTCAACAGGTCCTTTCAGGCTAAAAGTAAACGGTATGAATGTTGAAAGTATGCAGCAGCTTGTTGAATATCCGTCAGATATAAGTCATCTGACGACATCCGAGGCTACAATAGGCGGTAATAAATATCTGCTTAGTGATAAGGTTGTAGTTTACCGTAAGACAGATATTGCAAACTATATGAAAACAACTTTGGATGACGCTATAAACGGAAATTATAAACTGACGGCTTATTATGATAAGCAGCAGGCATCCGGCGGAAGAATACGCATAATAGTGGCACAGTAAATTATTTGTAAGGATGTTATATTTAAAACCTCTGACTATTGTCAGAGGTTTTTGCGTAAACATTAAAAATTTATAAATTAAAAACATAAAGCATTGACATATTGCGTGAGTTTTACTATAATATAATTTGTAGGAATAATATGTATATTTAAGGCGGTTTATTATGAATTCAGTTTTATATTGCTTGCGTCATATATCAGAAAAATCAAAACTTCGCCGTATGGAACGCTTTATTCAGCATGGAAATACCACATGTTTAAAGCATACTATAGCGGTTGCGTATTACAGCATTATGTTTGCGGAATTTATGGGAATACGCTATAAAAAACGCGATCTTATACGCGGCGCACTTCTGCATGATTATTTTCTTTATGACTGGCATGTGGGGCAGAAGCGTCTGCATGGGTTTACGCATCCGAAGGAAGCTTTAATGAATGCCGAGCGTGATTTTAATCTTTCAGAAACAGAGCGGGATATTATAAAAAAACATATGTTTCCTCTGACGGTAGTGCCGCCGCTTTGCCGTGAGGGATGGATAGTGTGTCTGGTGGATAAGGCGTGTTCACTGTATGAAACAATAAAAAGGAAAAACGCATATAACAGTGTTTTAACTAAATCAGGTGGTAATTATTTGGAATTGTACAGGGAGATACAAAAGTTTTAACGAGGGGGGTAAGAAAATGAATATGTGCAGATATTTTCTATGCTTTGCTGTTTTTAGCTTCATAGGCTGGGCATATGAATCATTATATTACACAATTCAGCAGAGAAAATGGGTAAACAGCGGATTTCTGAACACCTGTTTCTGTCCTATTTACGGTATAGGAGCGATGCTGGATCTTATATTGCTTGGCTGGATAGAAAATACATATGTGTTGTTTATTGCCGGAATGTTTATAACATCGGTTTTGGAATATTTTGTTTCATGGCTGCTGGAGTCTTTATTTCACCAGAGATGGTGGGATTATACCAATTGGCCGGTTAATATACACGGCAGAGTATGTGTGATGGCGGGAGCCGCGTTTGGAGCGCTTACTGTTCTGCTGATAAGGTTTATAGCGCCGTTTACGTTTAGATTGATTGATAATCTTGGTGTTATTCCTTTGCAGATTGTAACAGTTGTTATAGCTTCTATTATGTTCGCGGATACAGTATTGTCCGCTAAAAATGTTGATACGTCAAAGCTATGGTATGTGGAGAAACAGTCTGAGATGTTTGCGGGACTATTTGAAAACAGCAGTAGTGAAATAGTAAAGAGAATAAGAAATTCATTCAGAAGATAAAACAGAAGAAAAGCGGCTTATAAGCCGCTTTTCTTCTGTATTATTATAGATTTCAGTGTTCCATATAAAGTTTCATTTTTTCTACAGTGGATTGACTGATGTTATGTTCAAGCTGACAGGCTTCTTTGTCAGCTTCTTTATCTGTAAGTCTAAGCACATTGATAAGAAATTCTTTTATCATTCTATGTCTGCGGCTAACAGAGTCTCCTATGGAAAGCCCTTTTTCAGTAAGGATAATAACGCCATATGGTTCATGCGTTACAAGTCCGTATTTTTTCAGTGAGTTTACAGCCCTGTTTACGCTGGGCTTTGAAATTCCGAGCTTTAGCGCAATATCTGTAGTTCTGACGTTTGATTTTGTTTTTGAAATGGTATAAATAGCTTCAAGATAATCCGCGAGTGCTTTGGAAATATATACATCATTATGAACCGTCATAATCTTGATTTACCTCCTATATAAAAAATAGAGGGCATAGAAGTAAAAGATACTTCTAAACCCTCATTGGCTTTGAAAATGGTAATAGGATTGATAACTCAATAATGAGCTATTGCATATATATTATAACTTATAATTCTGTAATTTGCAATATTTAATTTCAAAAAAAATAATTTTGTATAATATGTATAAATAAAAAGCCGTCAAAAAAGAGTTTGTTAGTGCTATTTGTTTTTCCATATTAGAGAACTTACAAACTTCTGTAATTCTACTATTATAAGCGGCATAATTGATAATACAGCAACAACACACCACGCGGCAAATGAGAGGGGAACAACACCGAAAATAACCGCAAGCCGAGGAACGGAAATTACAGATACCTCTAATATAAGTCCTGCTATAAGAGACATTAGGAGATAAGGATTTCCGAAAATACCTGCTTTTATTACCGAATGTTCGCATCGCATGTTAAAGGCGTGTATAAGCTGAGAAATGCTTAGTACGGCAAAAGCCATTGTTCTGCCAATAGTAAGATCGTTAAAGACATTTATTCCGGTAGAAAATGCCAGTAATGCCAGCGCGCCTATCATCAGACCCTCAAACATTATTGTACCCCATAAACCGTCTGCGAATAGTCCTTTTTTCGGAGAGCGAGGCTTTTTTTCCATAATGTCCTTTTCGGGAGAGTCAAGACCAAGCGCGATTGCGGGGAAGGAGTCGGTAACGAGATTTACCCATAAAAGCTGTATTGCCGTTAGCGGTGATGACCAGCCAAGGACGATGCCTCCGAAAACGGTAAGAATTTCTCCTATATTGCTTGAAAGAAGGAATTGCACGGCTTTTTTTATATTTGCAAAAATACATCTGCCCTCCCGTACCGCATAAACAATTGTGGAGAAATTGTCGTCTGTAAGTACCATATCGGATGCTGATTTTGCCACGTCTGTGCCTGTAATACCCATGCTACATCCTATATCCGCAGCCGAAAGCGCAGGCGCGTCGTTAACGCCGTCTCCGGTCATTGCCACAATTTCGCCGTTTGCTTTAAAAGCTTTTATTATTTTCATTTTATGACCGGGAGTGACGCGTGCAAAAACACTGTAATTATGTATTTTCATAGCAAGAGCGGTATCTGAAATTTTTTCAAGCTCATCGCCTGTCATGACAGATGAGTTATCATCTGCAATGCCAATTCTTTTAGCGATGGAAAGAGCTGTTCCGGCATGATCTCCTGTAATCATAACGGGACGTATTCCTGCTTTTCTGCATTGCTCAACAGATGTTTTAGCCTCTTCTCTAGGGGGATCTTCTATAGCGATAAGACCTATGAATACCATATTATTTTCATGTACGGGCGTTTTTTCGAGATCGTCACGGCAGCAGACTGCGATTACACGAAGACCTTGCTGCGTCATTTTTTCATTTTCAGCAAGAATTTTTTTTCTGCTTTGAGATGATATTGGAGTCTGACCTATACCGCTTGAAACAAAACTGCACAGCGGAAGAATAAATTCAACAGCTCCTTTGGATATTGTTTTGTAGCCCTTTATATCTTTGTGCATAGTTGTCATACGCTTGCGTACCGAGTCAAACGGAATTTCGTCAATACGTCTGTATTTTTTGTCAAGCTGCACTTTATCAAATCCTTTTTCTTTCGCGGCGCACAGCAAAGCGTTTTCAGTTGGGTTTTTGTGCCCTCCTTCGCTGTCACAGCACATTGCGCAAAGCCGGAACAGCATTTTTTCGTCCTGCGTATATACTGATGATACGGTCATGCGGTTTTGAGTAAGAGTGCCTGTTTTGTCTGAGCATATTACGGATGCGCTGCCAAGCGTTTCGACTGACGGCAGATTACGAACAATAGCGTTATGCTTGGACATACGCATAACACCTATTGCAAGCATAATAGTAACAATTGCCGGAAGTCCCTCGGGAATGGCGGCTACAGCAAGTGAGACAGCTGTCATAAACATATCAAACGGCGGCAGGTGACGGAACAGTCCTACTATGAATATTATAAGACATATAGATAGAGCGGCTATCCCAAGTGTTTTGCCTGTGTCGGCAAGCTTTTTTTGCAGAGGCGTCTGTTCAGCCTCGTCGGTAAGCAGCATGTCGGCAATGTGTCCGACTTCGGTATTCATACCTGTGCCTGTGACGACGGCGGCGCCTTTTCCGCAGGTGACAGATGTTGAGGCAAAAAGAATGTTTTTTCTGTCTCCAAGCGGAGCGAATTCCTCAAAGATACCGTCAGCGTCTTTTTCAGCGGCAAGTGATTCTCCTGTCAGAGATGATTCGTCAACTGTAAGATTGATGGAAGATATAAGACGGCAGTCAGCGGCTACGAGGTCTCCGGCTGAAACAATCAAAATATCTCCGGGCACTACATTGGCGGCGCTGATGTTGTGTTCAACGCCTCCGCGAAGAACGCACGCGTGTGGTGATGACAACTTTTTTAGTGCTTCAAGACTTTTTTCAGCGCGTTTTTCCTGTATCACTCCAAGCAAGGCGTTCAGTACTACTATGGCCAGAATGATTACAGGCTCCGTGATATCGGC
>CAJTPP010000064.1:0-351 GCA_910578235.1 uncultured Clostridia bacterium
GCAAGCACCTCGCAATCCATATGCGCAAGCTGAAGCGCCGCGGCCATACCAAATTTTCCAAGACCTATTACAGCAAAAGTTTTCATTATTTCCTCCTGTTATCCGACAAAAAATTCTCCGTCAGGATATTTTATATCATTCGATTTATTTGAACGCGACATAAATATAAGACTTATTGTCATTATGCCTACACGCCCGAAAAACATATATAATATCAGCAGTATCTTTGTAAGTACTGAAGCAGTTTCAGATATTCCCACCGTAAGTCCCACAGTGCTGTAGGCGGATGCAGTTTCATACATACAATCCAAAAGCGGCTGATTATCCGCAATGCTTATAACAACAGTCCCC
>CAJTPP010000064.1:368-2276 GCA_910578235.1 uncultured Clostridia bacterium
AAGCCATAGAACCAAAAGCGCCATAGCATGCAGAATTGTTGTATGGCCTATACGCCTGCCAAATATAACAACATCTCCTCTGGCTCGAAGAACCGCATGCAATGTCATAAACACCAGCAATATCGTTCCAACCTTGACACCGCCCGCGGTTGATCCCGACGCTCCTCCTACCATCATTAAAATAATTCCCCATACCTTTGAAACATCTGTCATATTATTTTGTCCGATAGCGTCAAAACCCGCCGTTCTCGTTGTCACTGACTGAAAAAATGACGCCACCAGTTTTTGGGCAGTATCACTTCCCGCTATTGTCGCCGGATTTGCATATTCCAACGCAAAATATACCGCCGTACCGGCCGCAAGAAAAAATAATGTTGCCAAAAGCACAATTTTTGAATACATGGCAAGCTTCTTCCAGTTTTTTTTGCGAAGTATATCCTCCCATACAATAAACCCCAATCCTCCTATTATAATAAGCGCCGCAAGCACAAGAAGAACAAACGGATCATTTCGGTACGACATAACGCTCTGACCGTCACCTATAATATCAAATCCCGCATTACAAAACGCTGACACAGAATGAAACACACCGGCCCATATCCCCCGTATTATTCCGTATCTCGGCACAAAACGCAGAGACAGCAACAGCGCCCCTATCATTTCTATAACGCCTGTTATCATAAGCACATGCTTTGCAAGCTTAACTACTCCCTCCAAAGAACCTGTACCCATCGACTGAGCGATAAGCATTCTGTTGCTTAAACCTATATATTTATTAGTAAGCAAAAATCCGAAACACAGCACAGTCATAAAACCAAGCCCGCCAAGCTGAATGAGTATCAGTATTATAACCTGACCGAATACGCTGAAATACGCTCCGACATTCACAAGCGACAGGCCGGTTACACATGTTGCTGACGCGGATGTAAATAGCGCCGTCAAAAATGGCGTTATTTCGCCCGTTTTTGATGACAGCGGCAACATAAGCAGCAGCGCACCTGCCAATATAAGCAGAGCAAAACCTACCGCTATACGTCTTGCGGGATTTATTCGTTTTTTAAACAATGCAGTCATATATTCATTCACTTCTCTATACTAAAAAATTATGATTTTTTCCACATATACGGCGAACACAATACCAGTATAGGATAAAATTCAAGCCGCCCGACAAGCATTCCCATACTCATGACAAGCTTGGAAATCACTGAAAAATCACCAAAATTCCCTGTCGGTCCTACAAGACCAAGTCCAGGGCCTATATTATTCATAGTGGCTATAACAGAAGTTACTGTAGTAACAAAATCCTTATTGTCAAAGCTAACAATCAAAATAGCTATTCCCGTAAATATCATATATAGCACAAAATATGCAAGCACTCCGTGCACAGTCTGATCATCAACTTTTTTACCGTCTGCTTTCACAGAAAAAACACTTCTCGGACTCGCCGCTTTTCTCACTGCCCGCTTTGCTGTGCGGGCAAGTATAATAACGCGCACAACCTTTAATCCACCGCCCGTAGAACCGGCGCACGCTCCGACAAACATCATCATAACCAGTATAATCTGAGACATCATAGGCCATAAGGCAAAATCCGCTGTTGAATAGCCTGTCGTAGTCATTATTGACGACACCTGAAAAAAAGAATACCTAAAGGCCTCGCCAAAACTTCTGTATATCGGCATAATATTAACAGCAATTATAAACGCCGAACACAGCATAATAGACACATACCATTTCACCTCGTCATTACCCTTTATCTGAGCAAACTTGCGTATCAGCAATAGGTAATACACATTAAAATTCACACCGAAGAGCATCATAAACACGGCGATAACATAATCAATATAAACGCTGTTATAATACGCTATTGAACTGTTCTTTATTCCAAATCCGCCTGTACCGGCCGAG
>CAJTPP010000064.1:2289-4559 GCA_910578235.1 uncultured Clostridia bacterium
TGTACTATACTGTCAAACAGCGGCATACCGCCAAGGAGCAGAAAAATAATTTCCGCAATGGTCAGCGCAATATATGTAAGATAAAGCACCCTTACTGTAAACTGCCACTTGCTCGCAAATTTACCCACAATCGGACCCGGCATCTCCGCGCGCATCATATAAGTCGCTCGCGTATCCTTAGATGAAAATATAGCCAGCGCAAAAACAAGCACTCCCATTCCTCCGAGCCAGTGTGTAAAGCTTCGCCAAAACAGCAGACTTCTACTCATTTGCTCCACATTACTCAAAATTGTCGATCCCGTCGTCGTAAAGCCTGAAACTGTCTCAAAGAAGCAATCAATAAATTTTGGAATTTGTCCGCTTATATAAAACGGAAGCGCTCCTATAACAGAAATTAAAATCCAACCCATTCCCACTATGACCATTCCCTCACGCGCATAAAAGCTCTTATTCTGCGGTATTCTGAATGACACTGCTCCGCCAAGCGCAAGAGATACAAGTATAGGTATCAGATACGATACTGATATCCCCTCTCCGTAATATACAGACAAAAACATCGGAATAAGCATTGCCGCCGCAATTATAAGCAATATACGCCCCATAGTATAGGCTATCATCCTGTAATTCATAAGCTATCCTTTCATGTCAGTTTCTTTCCAATATATCGGTAAGTGTCGTTATTCTCTCCGTCGTGACAATAACAACCGTATCTCCAACCATAATAGTACTTTCACCGTCAGGCAAAAACATCCTGTTATTCCTAAGTATAGCAGCTATAAGCACATTTTTCTTCATACGGATTTGAGCCAGCGGTCTTGCCGTAAGAGCGGATGGATTATTCACAATAAACTCCATCGCCTCCGCCCGGTTATTTACTATTCGGTACAATGTTCTCATTTCAGTTTCCTGAGCGGATTTCATTGCGCGCGCGTAACGGATTATCATATTTGCAGTAATATTTTTAGGCGTTACAATACTATATATTCCCGTGCTTTCCATCAGATCCGCAAATGACAGTCTGTTTACTTTTGTTATTATTTTGTCAACATTTCGTGACTGCGCGTACATGGATATAATCATATTTTCCTCGTCAATACCCGTAAGAGATACGACAGAATCAACTCTGTCAATCCCCTCCTCCTCAAGCAGATTTCTATCCGTGCCGTCACCAAACACAACATCAGCCTTAGGAAGATAATCCGCCAGCTCCTGGCAGCGATCCATATTATTTTCTATTATCTTTACTTTCATACCGCTTTCCAAAAGCAGTCTTGCAAGATAAAAAGATATTCTTCCACCTCCTATAAGAATAACGGTTCTGACTTTTTTTTGAATTATTCCGATCTCACGCATAAACTGCATTATATCACGATGTGACGCGGTAATATGCAGCTTGTCCCCGCTTTTTATAACAAAATCACCATTTGGTATAAATACATCGTTTCCACGCTGAACAGCGCATATAAGCACCCTGATTTTATACTTATTATAAATTTCAAAAAGCGCTCTGTCGCACAAGGCGTTATTATCATTAACTTTAAATTCAATAAGCTCAATGCGTCCCTTGGCAAAGGTTTCGGTATTAATTGCGGCGGGAAATCTCAAAATACGCGAAATTTCCTCGGCTGTTTCAAACTCCGGATTTACTATCAGATTTATTCCGAGCGCGTTGCGCATAAAGTCAAGCTGCCTGAAATATTCCCTGTTTCTCACACGGGCTACGCATCTTTCCGCGCCCAGCTTTTTTGCCATTACAGCGCAAAGAGCGTTATATTCGTCATTATCCGTCACAGCTATAAACAAATCGGATTTTTTTACCTCCGCTTCGTTAAGAGTTTCAAGCGCTGTTCCGCTGCCGTGTATACATTTCACATCATATGACTCCTCTATTTTTTCACATACCGCGCTTTTTATATCAATAAGAACAACATCCTCACCCTCGGCATTAAAATCCTTGACGAGTTTTCCTCCGACCTTGCCGCCGCCTACTATTACAACCTTCATAATTATGCTGATAACCCTTTCATCAAATTATCAGGAAAAATACTGCCGATGCAATGCATGTATTTTAATACATTATTTTTCCTGACGCTTTTCTCTTGTCATAAGCCTGAGCACTGCTTCACGGGCATCCGCGCCGTTATACAGAATATTATAGGCTTCCTCCGCAATAGGCATTTCCACATTATATTTGCGAGACAAAGCGTAAGCCGCCGACGCTGTATTCACACCCTCTACCACCATATGTACAGTGTCAAGCGTTTCCTGCA
>CAJTPP010000064.1:4607-4846 GCA_910578235.1 uncultured Clostridia bacterium
GGCTGTGCATACTTGTGCATGTCACAATCAGATCACCCACTCCGCTAAGTCCCATAAACGTTTCCTCCCGCGCGCCCATTGCCGTGCCAAGCCTTGCTATTTCCGCAAGACCGCGTGTCATAAGAGCGGCTTTAGTATTATCACCATAACCCAATCCATCGCTTATACCCGCGCACAATGCAATCACGTTTTTAAGCGCGCCGCCAAGTTCTACTCCGGCTATGTCCGTTGACGTGTAC
>CAJTPP010000064.1:4925-13957 GCA_910578235.1 uncultured Clostridia bacterium
CATTTGTTGTCGGCAAACCGCGCGAAACTTCCTCCGCATGCGACGGACCGCTCATAACCGACACATTCGCCTGCGGTATTTCCTCCTTGTACACCTGAGATAGTCTCATAAGAGATTTTTCCTCAAGTCCCTTTGAAATATTAATAAGTTTCTGTTCTTTCTTTACGTGCGGCGCAAGCTGACGAGCCGTGGTACGAGTGGCCGGTGACGGTGCTGCGGTAATTATAAGCTCCGCTCCGTCTGTACACTCGCCCATGTCATGCGTACAGTAAATTGTATCAGGAAACTTTACGCCGGGAAGAAATTCCTTGTTTTCCCTGTCACGGACAAGTCTGTCCGTTTCCTCCTGTATCCATGACCACAAATACACATTATGTCCTCTGGACGCCAAAAGTATAGCTATAGCCGTTCCCCAGCTGCCTGAGCCTATTACCGCAATCTTCATAATTATTTCTCCTTTTTCATGCCCAATTTATTTTCCGTACCATTTAATAATCTTTTAATGTTCGCATGATGTCTTAATATTAAAAGTCCGCCTATGATTATTGCACATGCCATTCTGATACATGTTACCCATACAGCATACGTGTTAATATGTATTGCAAAACTATTGATTATTGGTGCATAGAACAACGGATAATCATTTGCTGAACAATATATTCCATTTCCGATTTCTATTATAATATACGCCGCGCCGCCGATGATAGAACCGAGCGAAACATATCTTGTAACTGCCATAACCGCAAGAGCGATTACCATTACAATTAGTCCTACTCGCCAGTCAAGCATAAGCACAACGCCGAGACTTGTCGCAACGCCTTTACCGCCCTTGAAACCGAAATATACAGGGAAATTGTGGCCGAGTATTACACACACACCCGCTATGTATGGCAATGCAATGGAAGCAAACATATTTCTATACGCCGCCAAATCAGAACGTCCCCACACATAATCTCTATTAGGAGAATTTATATACTTAATATATAGAATTACTATTAATACACATATAACTCCCTTTGCCACATCAAGCAACAGGGTCAGTACGCCCATTTTCTTGCCATGTGTTCTGAGCATATTTGTCGCGCCCGCATTACCGCTGCCGCTCTCTCTTATATCCTTTCCGCTTATTATTTTCGATAATATAATTGAAAAATTTATTGAACCTATCAGATATGATACTACCGCAACAGCAATTATTATTAAATATGTCATTTTTTAAACCTCATTATAACTTCTTTTCATTTTTCTCACGCACAATAAACCTAATCGGCGTACCCTCGAATCCGAACGCCTCACGCACCTGATTTTCTATAAATCGCAGGTACGAATAATGAAACAAATCCTTTGAATTGGCAAACAATATAAACGTAGGCGGAGCAACAGACGCCTGAGTGCCGTAATATACCTTTAACCTCCGTCCTTTGTCTGACGGGGGCTGTTGCTTTGCCATTGCCTCGTTAAGCACATCATTAAGCATACCCGTCGTAATTCTGCGTTTGTGCTGCTCATTTACCTTCTTTATCATATCCAGAAGCTTGTCGACTCTCTGTCCTGTTTTCGCACTGATAAATACAATTTCAGCATACGACATAAACGCAAATTCCTCACGCACACGCAGAGTAAAATTCTTCATTGTCTTATCATCCTTACTCACCGCATCCCACTTATTTACGGCAAAAATACACGCTCTGCCCTGCTCGTGCGCATAACCCGCTATTTTCGTGTCCTGCTCGGTTATCCCCTCGCTTGCGTCAATCATTATAACGCACACATCGCTTCTGTCAACCGCCGCAAGCGAACGCACAACGCTGTATCGCTCCACATTTTCATCAATCTTTCCGCGCTTTCTCATACCGGCTGTGTCTATAAACAAAAATTTATCACCGTCTTTTTCATAATGAGAGTCAATAGCGTCGCGTGTTGTACCTGCCACATTGCTGACAATAACTCTGTCCTCTCCAAGTATTCTGTTTATAAGCGATGACTTTCCGGCATTCGGCTTTCCTATTACGGCCACCTTTATCTCATCCTCGTCCTCCGACGTGTCAGCATCCTCTGGAAATTTATGAGTCACTTCATCAAGCAAATCGCCCACACCCAATCCATGCGTGGACGAAACAGCTATAGGGTCTCCGAGACCAAGATTGTAAAACTCATAAAACTCAAACGGCGGCTCACCCGTATTGTCAACTTTATTCACCGCAAGAACAATTTTTTTCTTAGCCTTTAACAGCATTTGAGCCACATCCTGGTCGTTCGCCGTTACACCGTCTTTGACATTCGTCATAAGCACCACAACATCCGCCATTTCTATGGCAAGCTGCGCCTGACGGCGCATCTGCACAAGTATCTCGTCCTTTGACGCGGGCTCAATACCACCTGTGTCTATAAGCGTAAAATGCTTATCCAGCCATGACGCGTCCGAAAAAATTCTGTCTCGCGTAACACCCGGAGTATCCTCCACAATGCTTATGCGTTTCCCGGTTATCTTATTAAATAAAGTTGATTTGCCGACATTTGGTCTGCCGACTATTGCTACTATCGGTTTCATAATTAAAACTCCAATTCTTCTCCCAAAATTTTCTCTATAAACTCGTATCCGTCGTTTATAACAGGTACGACTTGTACATTAAGCGCTTTTTCAACATCATCTACTGTTGTATCGTCAAGAAAAATATTATCATCATCACGCAGCATTGAATGCGGTATAATGAGTATATCCGTAGTTATTTTGTCTTTCAGCTGTTTTATTATATCACAGCCACAGACTAAGCCCGACACAGTCACTCCGCCTCCGAAAAATTCATTTATGATCGGATAAACATCAATTTTCACACCCTCGCGAGCCTGCTCAAGCCTGTCCGCAAGCGATCGTATAAATCCGTACGCTATCTCTCCCGTAGCAATACTTACATGACGCCCGCAGGTTCTCTTCTTCAACAGTCTTATCGCGCTGTCAAATTCCTCGCGCATACTTGCTATCAGTCCCACACCGTTTTCAAGCTGAGGAAAACCCTCATAGCTTTCGCTGCCGGGCACTGAAATATCCGCGTTTATATAAAACTCATCTGACAAATAAACCAGTCTGCTGCCGTACTTTTTTAGAAACTCATTCTGTATCCCCTCTACAAAACTTATTGTTTGCATACTGCTTTCCTTTGTAAACGGCTTTATCGGATACAATCCTTCACGGTAACGCGTAAGTCCCACAGGGACAACTGAAACACTGTTTACATACGGATACAGCGCGCCCAAATCATACAGTGTCTTTTTAAGATTATCTCCGTCATTAATTTCCGGACACAAAACAATCTGACAATTCATATAGATATCATTATCCGCAAATCTCTGCATAACTTCGTAGCATTTGCCCGCAAACCGATTATTAAGCATCATACACCGCAGTTCGGGATCTGTAGCATGCACACTGATATTAATAGGCGAAACACGCATTTTTATAAGACGGTCAATTTCCTCGTCCGACATATTTGTAAGCGTAACATAATTCCCCTGTAAAAAAGACAGCCGCGTATCGTCATCTTTAAAATACACTGTCTCGCGCATACCCTCTGGGAGCTGATCTATAAAACAGAAAATACATTTATTGCGGCAGCTCTGAGCCTCGTCTATAAGTCCCTCGGCAAATTCAATACCCAGATCCTCATAGTCATTCTCAACGGTTATCACCTCCGCTAAACCGTCCTTTTTCAAAACCTCCAGCGTAACCTCGTACTCCGCTGTAAGATAGCGGTATTCAAGAATATCATGAAAATCACTGCCGTTTATACTTACTATCGTATCTCCGGCTTCTATACCCGCCGCTTCCGCTATAGAATTCGGCTCCACATATTTAACTGTCGTATCCGCTTTTCTCATACGCCTATCCTCATTTTATTTTATCCATTATGTATTATCCCACATTATGGATAAATAATCAAGGGTTTTTGTAATATTTGTCATTCCACTGATATTAAGCAGCGAATATATGTACTTTTTCAGTGTTATCTCCTTGAAAAATTATAAATTTTATGATATTATAGACGTGATATACATTTACATTAAAACAAAATAATAAACTCTAAAAACACCGGGTACGCTGAAGTAGGAAAAAGCGTACACTTTGATTTGTCATACCATTGTTTTTAGATGTTTGATGCAGAATGTGTGATAACATTAATAATCGGAGTCAATGCTTTTTCAATATGCGGCTTCGATAAAGCTGCGCATCTTTTATTGGCGTTTTTAGCTTGATAAAAGCGCCAATAACGCAAAAAGGACGTTTTAAAAACGTCCTTTTTTAATATGTAGCAGGCACTACATACGATATATCATATTCCGCCCAGACCGAAGCTTATGGATAAAGCGTCGTTCACGCTGTCCATAAGCCCTCCGTCTATGCGTCCTATTTTCTCCCGTAATCTTCTTTTATCAATCGTCCTGATCTGTTCAAGTAATATTACCGAATCCTTATTAAGTCCGTACTCTCTGGCCGTAAGCTCAATATGGGTAGGCATCTTCGCCTTATTAATCTGGCTTGTTATAGCCGCCGCAATAACTGTTGGACTGTATTTATTACCTATGTCGTTCTGGATTATCAGCACAGGTCTTATACCTCCCTGTTCGCTCCCCACAACAGGACTTAAATCGGCGTAATAAATATCTCCTCTTTTCACTATCACATTATTCACACTCCGTCAGTTTTTCCTCACATAGCGAAAGACTCTCGTTATCCGCCTCAAGGCACATCTGTGCCAGCTCAAGATTTATTTCCGACATTTCCTTATAACCTTTTTCAAGCTGCTTTATAAGAGCTTCCTTATCTATATTCTTTATACGTGACAAAGCAATCAGGCCCCCTTTATTCTTCCGCGGCACATCACGCCGCATATCACTTCCTCCGACTAACTACATAAGGTAGTTCAGTACCTTCACCGCCTTTCCGTTCTTTGTGTAAATCCTCGGAATACGCTTGCCTATTACGCAGGAAACCTCATAATTAATCGTTTCCAGCCACATCGCAAGATCGTCTATCGTAACGCCCTCGTCCGAGAAAATGATTACTTCGTCACCCTTATCAATATTATGGACATTTGTAACATCAATCATACATTGATCCATACAAATTCTTCCGATAATAGGAACTTTTACACCATTTACAATCATTTTCCCCCCACGGGCTATTTTTCTGAGATAACCGTCTGCATAACCGATAGGAACAGTCGCTATTTTTATTTTCTTATCGGTTATGTACTCCCTGCCATAGCTTACCCCCCTGCCCGCTTCAACCTCCTTAACATGAGTCACGGTTGATTTCAGCGTCATCGCGGGACGCAGGTTAAGACGTGATTTATCCACCTCGTCCGAGGGATACATTCCGTACAGAATAATGCCCGGCCGCACCATATCAAGATGCATGTCGGGATACATCATTATCCCCGCGCTGTTGCATATATGCTTTATAGGTATGTGAAGCCCTTTTTGTTCAAGAGCGCCGCACACAGACATAAACTGTTCATACTGCATCAGCGTATACGAGCGGTCATACTCGTCTGACGTGGCAAAATGTGAGAATATACCCTCAATCTCAATATACGGGAGCCTTGAAATTTTAAGGATTTCATCCACAATTTCTCTGTTATCCTCTCCCGCCAGAAAGCCTATCCGGCTCATTCCCGTGTCTATTTTGATATGGATTTTAGTAACTTTTTCTTTTCTTTCCGCCTCGTATGACAACGCTTTAGCAAACTCATACGTAAACACGCTCGGTGTTATATCGAAATTAATCAGTTCCTCGGCAGTTTCCTCAGCGCTTGCGCCAAGTATCAGTATCGGCACTGTAACGCCGCGGCTGCGAAGCTGCTTACCCTCCTGCAAAACTGCGACCGCAAGTCTGTCCGCGCCGTTTTCCAGAAGTGTTTTTGTGACTTCCAGGAAACCATGTCCGTAGGCGTCAGCTTTTACAACTGCCATTATTTTCGATTTAGGATCGGTTATTTTTCTGATTTCTTTTATATTATGAGCGATAGCGTCAAGATCAACTTCTGCCCAGCTTCTCTTATCCATCTCAAGTTCTCCTCAATTATAACACAATGTTTTTCATTTTTCCACCTGTAATATTTGCCTCATGGCATAAGGAACATTCTTCATAACAGCAGACGCTGTCACAGCCTCAATGCCGTACTTTTCCATAGCCATATCCCCTGCCAGACCGTGTATATACACTGCCATTGCCGCCGCAATGCTTTCCTCTACCCCTCTCGCGATAAAGGATGCGGTTATTCCCGCAAGCACATCGCCGCTTCCGCCGGTGGCAAGACCTGAATTGCCTGTAATATTAATATATTGTTCTCCCCGCAGACCTGTGACTATAGTATGATGTCCTTTTAATATAACGGTTACACCGTATTCCTCGGCAAACTCTTTTGACACAACAAGTCTGTTTTCCTCTATATAATCCGGCTCAAGTCCTGTCAGTCGTACCATTTCAACCGTGTGCGGCGTAAAAATCACAGGGCATGCACAGCCGCTTAATATATCCATATTTTTTGCCGCCGCGTTTATTCCGTCCGCGTCAATTATCACAGGTACTTTTGAATTTTCCAACACCGCCTCAATGACGCGCGCAATATCAATACTTCTTCCCAGCCCCGGCCCTATAAGCACCGCATCCGCTTTTTCAACGCATTCCAGCACCCGTTCTCTCGCATTTGAAGAAATATGCCCGCCTATATCCTCAAGCGGCACAGTCATAACCTCCGTTGTTTTAGCCTCCATTGCTCCGTTCAGGCAAGAGGGCAAGGCTAATGTCACCAGACCGCTGCCCGCAAGTACCGCTGCCTGGGACGACAGATACGCCGCGCCTGTCATACCGGCAGAGCCGGCAATTACAAGCAGCTTGCCGTAATCGCCTTTTTGCGAGTTATTCTCACGCTTTGGGAAATGCTTTCTTATAAATTCCCCGTCCGTGGCATTAATTGTGATATTCTGATTTTCAATTATATAGTCGGGTATTGATATATCCGCGACTGTAACCCTGCCTGTATAATCCGCAGCCGGAAACATAAGCATACCAACCTTATACGCCGCAAAGGTAACTGTCCTATCCGCCCTCACGCATATTCCGCATATTTCTCCGCTGTCTGAATTTATGCCGCTCGGAACGTCCACTGACAGGATATACGCTGAATTTTCATTGATATCATTGATGACATCATAGCTTATACCACTCACGCTTCCGTGTATCCCCGTACCATATATAGCATCAATAATCATGTCGTGCGCGCGGATTATATAACGCAGATGTTCCGTGTCGGAAATCACGTCAATATTGATGTTCATTTCCGTAATTATATCAAAATTAATTTTAGCGTCGCCTTTAAACTCGTTTCCGCACACAAGATATACGGAAACCTCCGCTCCCGCGTTATACAGATGTCTCGCTATTGCAAAGCCGTCGCCTCCATTATTGCCTTTTCCGCAAAATATCGCGGCGCGCTTTCCGCGCAAATTATCAAAATCTTCTTTTAACGCCTTTACACAGGCTATAGCCGCATTTTCCATAAGAACAATACTCGGTATACCGCCAATTTCACTCGCCGCCCTGTCAACATCACGCATCTGTGAAGCAAAACACGCTTTCATTTACATCTCTCCCCGCTGCCGCAAACTGATTAGTCCTCTGTAACAAAAATTTTTCTCGGGTTAAATTTTTTTGCGGAATTAATCATCTTTGAAGTCGGCTGAAACAGTACTCTGACCGTTTCGCCGCCATCCTGTGAAAAATCGGCAAAATAAATACTTCCCCTTTCCTTATTTCCTGTAACATCTATCGTCTTACCCGGCTTTACATTTCTGTAATCATGATTATGCTCGCTGTCATTAACATTTGCGCATACGGATATTTCCTTAAAATCAAACGAAATAATATGTTTTCTTCCTTTTTTTGACATTATCTTGTCAATATCCATTTCACTGTTGGTAAGAATATACTCATATTCTATATTCTGCATACCAATCAGGATATACACACCATACCATACCGCCGCGATAAGCATAAGCCCCACAAAACTTACTATCTGTCCTATTCCTGTGCCGGCCTGCCGCATCGTGACTCCTATAGCAAACATAAGCACAAAAAACATGCATGACAATGCCGCGGCAAGCAAAATAATTCCTACCATAAGCGCGGTTTGTTTACCTGTTTTCTTCCTCTTCACCATGTACTCAAGATAAATATCATCCATCATTATCGTTGTTCCTCCTCATTTTTTAATTTTTTACATAAATTTTCAAGCGCTCTGCCTCTGTGACTCACACCATTCTTTTCCTCGTCACTGCTTTCCGCAAATGTTTTTCCAAGTTCATTAGAAAAGAAAACCGGATCATAGCCAAAGCCGTTTTTTCCGCGCGGGGTATCTGTTATATATCCCTTGACTTCCCCCTCGGCGGTAACCTCCGTTCCGTCAGGCCAGATAAACGCAACAGCCGTCACAAATTTTGCGTCTCTGTTTTCCACGCCGTTCATCTCTTGCAGCAGCTTGTTTACCCTATCCTTATCCGTTGCGTTATCACCCGCGTATCTCGCGCTCCTGACGCCCGGCGCGCCTCCAAGCGCGTCCACACATATTCCGGAATCATCCGCCAATATCGGCAGATCACACAGCATTGCCACGGCTCTGGCCTTTATAAGCGCGTTGCGCTCAAAAGTATCGCCCGTTTCCTCCGCGTCAATGTCAATACCAATCTCCTGCTGAGATACAACTTCTATATCAAGCGGAGACAGAATTTCCTGCATTTCTTTTATTTTCCCTTTATTTTTTGTTGCAGCAATTACTTTCATTGTTATAATTATTAACTCCTTTCACAAAACCGGGACTGAAAAATCTTTCATCCACATTTAGCTAATTATACCATATATTGTACTACATATATAACTTTTTTGCAAGCATAAAAGGACTGCAATGCAGTCCTTTTTTTAATTCTTACCATATATCATTCAGCTTTTATTTTTAAATTTACTTTATAAACAATAC
>CAJTPP010000064.1:13969-15475 GCA_910578235.1 uncultured Clostridia bacterium
TACAAGCTAATATATACGACACAAATTGCAGCATACTTTGTCCTATATATCGGGACAAAATATGTATATCTCTAAAATTAAATGCGTCAGCAAAAGCAACTCTTGGTCTTATTCCCGCAATACGAATACTTAATAACGGAAAAATACTATACAGAAGCTTATCCGCTACTATTACAATAAAACTGCCTATCCCCCCGCATATTAACAATAAGAACAAATGCTTAAATGCGAATTCACTTTTTAATTTATATAGAATTAACACAGCAGATACAATATATGCCACGCCTACCATTAACATAAACCATTTTCTGTCAACTCCCATATGCTCACCGAATGATATTAACATATAATATTCGGGATATATCAGAGATACTACCACTCCGCTTATAAAACCAAAAACAGAATATTTTCTCATAAAATTTCTCCAATTATAAATTATATCCCATTTCAAAAGCTTTAAGGTTAATCTCAAGAAATTTTGCAGGCACTGTCTCGGCAATAGTATCAAGCCATATATTTTTATCAATCTCCATACTTTTTGCCAGAAGTCCGATAAGCACAACATTAACAGCTTTTATATTACCCGCCTCATTCGCAAGCGAAAGCGCGTCCACAGTAATCAGATTTATTTTTTCCGAAAGCTTCTGCTCAATATTTTCGGGATATTCCATTGCCCCTGTTATAACGGGCATCGGATTCATATGCTGAGTATTTGCTATCATTCTGCCGCCCTTTTTCAGATACGGCAGCGCGCGCATTGCTTCCAGCATCTCAAACGCAAGAATAATGTCCGCCTCACCCTTATCTATAACAGGCGAATACACCTTTTTACCGTATTTCACATATGTAACAACACTTCCGCCGCGCTGACTCATTCCATGAACCTCGCTTACCTTTACGTCATAACCCTGTTTTATAGCCAGATTTCCCAATATACGGCTTGCGAGCAGCGTTCCCTGACCGCCGACACCGACTATCATTATATTCATATCATCAATCCTCCTTTTCAATCGCGCCGAACGGACATACATTTGTGCACAGTCCGCATCCGTTGCACTGCGCTGTATCAATTCTGACAATATCCCCGTCAATCGAAATCGCGGGACATCCAAGCTTCATACACATTTTGCACTTCCTGCATTTATCCGTAATTATACAATGCCCTGTGTATTCCCTGCGCATATTTGGAAGAAGCGCGCATGGACGCTGCGCGATAATAACAGAAACCTCATCTCTTTCCGTTTCCTCTTTCACAGCCTTCTCAAACTCTTTGATATTAAACGGATCCGCGACAACAACATGCTCAATACCGATTGATTTACAAAGAGTTATAAGATTTACCTGCTTTGTTTTCTCTTTACGGATTGTATAACCCGTTGTCGGATTGTCCTGATGACCGGTCATACCGGTAATTGAATTATCCAGAATTAAAACAGTGTTTATACCCTTATTGTAAACCATATTTATAAGTCCCGTAATCCCCGAATGAATAAATGTAGAGTCACC
>CAJTPP010000065.1:0-1129 GCA_910578235.1 uncultured Clostridia bacterium
AGGAATAACAAAATCATTGACAATGCTTAAAACTAATTTTGCTTCAAGCCTTGATACAATATCTTCATCAACAAAGCTATGTTTGTTTCCTTGTCCGTCCTCATATACCCTTGTAGCCAAAGTCTTTATGTAGCTATGAAAATGTGATAGAATAAACTGTAAAGCGTATGATTTACCCTTGACAGCGTCCTCAATAATAGACAATGGAATGTCCTCAATTTTCTTCTTGCTCATAGTGAAAATCCTCCTTTTGCAGCAGATTACATAATAGTTTTAATGCCTGCTTACGCCTTTTAAAAACTGTTTGTTGAATTAGATTTAATCGTCTGCCGATTTCTATATCGCTCATTCCAATAAAGTACGATAGAATAATAACATCTTGTTTATTCTTTGGTAGCTGACGAATAGCTTTCGCTAATCGGTTATCCGTAATTATAATGGTCTTACCATTTATATAAAATGCGTTTTCGCCCTTAAAGTAATTATCATATATACCTATATCGCCTATATCATCAAGCGGAAAAATAGTAATGTCTTTTTTATATTTCTGTCCTCTGTTTTGCTCTCGGTAAACATCACATATTTCGTTTTTTAGTAAACGAGTGCAAAATTTACAGAATTGATTTAAAATACGTTTATCATTTTCAGCGTTCATAAGACAACCTCCTTTTGTGATTGAAAGTTGTTGTCCTTATTTACCCCTCTATAAATGTTTAACGGAAAAAATTTTTGAAAAACAACCATTTTTTGGTAAATGTTAAAATTTTTTTTATTTTGTTTCATATCTGATAACCTCCAATTTTGAATTTGCGTTTTTCAAAATCGGGATTATGGATAGCGAATAGGGGGCTTGTCCCATTCGTGTTCTATAAAAAAACATATATGTGTATGATAAGAGTAAATAACAGAAATTTTGCAGACGAGATAAAAAAATTTTTGCCTATTCTTAATATATCCCGTAGAAACACCAAAAAGCGTAATACTATGTGTCAAAAAACCACACAATATTACGCTTTCTCTGTTAGGTACTGTTAAACTGTCATTTTTCGCATTGATAGGTGCAAAAGTGGAATATGGTTTATATATTTTTTTGATAAATAAAGTTTTCTATCAGACCTGTAAATAGGTT
>CAJTPP010000065.1:1143-15374 GCA_910578235.1 uncultured Clostridia bacterium
ATTGTTTTTTATTCCACTCATATCTCCTGTACATTAGTAAATTGTTCGCTATTATCTATTGCCTAAAATCAATTTATCACCTGTTATAAATTTAATCTCAATCGTCTTGCCATTTTGATATTTAATATTTCTGCTTTTGCAAGATATATTATCCGCGCAAAATACGGGCAGTTCAATTACTGTATTAAATGTTTTGGTTGCTGTTAATTCTGCTTTAAATTCATTTTGAGGTATATTCCATTCCATATCAATAATGCCGCCCTCAAATCTCCAGCCCGTAATTTTCCCACGCTGCATATTATCACTAATAGCCGGAAGCAGTTTTATCAATTTCTTTGAAGAATACAAAATCATTTCCTGCACCGCGTTTACATATCCTATACTTGCGTCAAGCTGAATAGGAGCGGCAGAGTCCATTTCCAAAGACAAGTCCATTCGCCGCCAATCATTATGCAGTGTAAAAAAATTAGTCTGCATACAGCTTCTTGTGAGATTATTTAAACAGTCCATCGCGTCATTACCACGATTAAATCTTGCATATATTGACGCCATATGCGCCTGCGACCAACCTGTTTGCGCTCCCATATCCCTTAGATCAACCGCTTTTTCAAATGCTGATATAATATCATCATTGGTTGTTATTTCATCACCCGGAAAAACAGGATATATATGCGACAAATGTCTGTGATAATATCTATCTTCAAAATTATCGTTCTGCCATTCCTTAACGGCTTCGTCTTTATTTACACAATATTCGGGAATCGAATTTACGATGTTTTTCCATATTTTAATTTTTTCGCTGTATATATTTTGCTCAACGCATAACTCGATTAAATTTGTAAACAATTCCTTGATTATCGCCAAATCCATAGTGGAATTAACTGCGCTTGTCATAGGGTGCGCCATATCTGCGTTGTCTTTTGGAATAAAATTTAAAGGAGAATTTTCGGGCGAAACACTCGGATATATTTTTATATATCCGCTTTCATCAAACACAATAAAATCCTCGTAAAAATCCGCCGCCGCTTTCATAAACGGCAAAACAACACTGTGCAGATATTCGGTATCTCCCGTATAGGAATAATATTTATAATAATGCTGCGCCAGCCAACCCGCTGCGCCCGTCCAATTCATAATTACAGGCACAAGCTGACACGGTAGCGGCATATTCGGTGTTGTTCCTGCCGGAATAAATATACCTTTACAGCCGTAGAGTTTTTTAGCGCACTCCTTAAAGATGTCAAGCCTGCTTATATAATACTCTAATAATGCCTTGCCGAGTTCCTCCAGATTGCCGATATTGGTGTGCCAATACATCATCTGTATATTTTCATTTGCCATATTATGGCTCCATACAGCCTTATACTCTCCGCACCATAAACCGTACATAGAAAACGGAAATCCGTCCTTAGAGCTTCCCGATATAAACAAATATCGTCCGTACCTCCATAGTTTTTCGATAAGCTCATTCGGAGATTTGCCGCTATACGCATTTAACATAAGTTCCTCATTCGATAAATCATTATTCTCAAACAAGTTAAGCTCCGCACTGTGATACAAGGCACTGTGAAGCTGAATATGACGGTTTAAATAATATTCATAGCTGTTATTTTCAAATTTCAACTCGTCCTTATCAGGACAGCCATTTATAAACACCTTTATTTTAATAAGAATATCAGACGCGCAATTTACATTGATACGGCTTTCGCTGTTTTTAATATCACCATCAGCACTTTCGATTTTTACCGCCGCGCCGTATGGTTTTTTATCTGTATTAAGCGATTTATAAATGATAATATTATCGTCTGTTTCTATGCGGCAGTGTTCCTTTACATATTGATATGTCTTGTCGGAGCTGTCGGCAGCCGTTGGAATATCTAATGAAAATACAGCATTCAATATAGGTTTATCTACCTGTATTCTAAGAATTATCATATCGTCCTTTCGTGATACGAATAAATCTTTTTTTACCCACACATCTTTTTCACGGAACTGCGAACTTACTTCGCCCGTTTCCATATTGACAGCGCGCAAATAATCGGCAAACCCCGTAAAACCTGTAAAAGACATATTAAGCTCTGCAAGCGGCAGCGGATAACCGCGTTCATTGTTATATCCGCTTTCTTTAAGCGCATTTGTTAAAATCCAATTTGCCGTATTGAAATCTCCTTTATCCATTGCTTGACGTGTTTTTGTCAGACTGTCGCTTACATCAGGGAGAGGATTACACTCTGCGCCCGTCCATAAAGCACTGTGATTTATAAGCACGCTTTCGCGTTTCGTGCCGCCGTACACATTCGCGCCGATTTTTCCGTTTCCGCTTATCAATCCCTCACGCCACAAGGCTTTATGCCACGATGAGGGATATTTCATTGTAATTACATTTATGTTTTTATTTATCAGTTTCATATTATCCTCCTTGAAATCTGATACTATAAATGCCAATCCGAAATATTCCGAATTGGCATTTATTAAAGAGAGAGAGTTATCGTAAAGTTTTTGCTTCTGTAAGCGGCTTCATATTCTCCAAGCTGTTCCACAAGAATACTTTAATATAATCTCCGCTTTCAATCGCTGAATTTGAATATGTAATGCTATATTCGTTGGCACTGTTAGCCGTTACTGTATGCTTTTCGGTTTTCAATTCCTTTAAAATTTCATTTTCATCATACAACGCAATTATCATATTTACGGGTATATCCGTTTCACCGTTATTTGTTATAGCAGAAGTTGCCGTAACTGTTTCTCCTGCGGTTAATTCTGTTTTGTCGAATTCTATTTCACCAATCGAGAACGGTTCTTCAAATTCTCCTTTTACAACTGTTATTCCTAACAGACCTGCCAAGACCTCGCTTGAAAGACATTCAAAGTCAATGCTTTCTATTTGATTAACCTTTCCAAAGTCAAGAGCGAGAATATTTGAATGTGCCTTGTCGCCAAGCATTTGCACATATCCCGTTTCCGCATACGGTTTTGATTGCTGATAATTGAGCCAATCATCAATATTATCAGGGTTTGTGAGCGGAAGTATCTCCTTTATTCCGTCTTTCATATTAACCGTAATTCTCGCGTTCTCAATTCTACTCTGCATATTGTTTGTAGATACACTTAACATAAAGTAAATCTTTGAGCCGTCCACATTTACAGGAATATTCATCTTGTCTGGGAATTGATTATATAGTGACACAAAAGCCGCATTGTTTCCCTCTGCTGATGAAATTTCAAACGGAATGCCTATGTCTGTTATATACTCACCTGATGTAAGATTTAAGCTGCTCGGAACACCATCTGCGCCCCTGTTCGGCTCCCACCAAGCTCGTCCGTTCGGAAGAACTGTTCTTTCCGCGTCAGACGACCAATAAAATCTTTCAAGTCTGTAATGCTCGTTGCCCTCATAAGTGAGGTCATATGCATTTTGGTGCAGCGTTCTCAAATCCTGATTTACAACGCCATCAAGTGATATTGTCTGATACTGCTCCGCAGTATTTGTTACATTATCCTTTAAATCCCAAGCGGTAAGCTCGCCGTAAATTGTTTTGTTTACATCTCCGCTTAAAACTGCTGTAACCCTATTGTTGCCGGGTGTTAAATCGGGTTCGCTTTCAATCGGTACAAGAATTTCATTACTTGCGCCCTTTGCCGCTATCGTTATATTTTCTTCTGTAACTTTGCCGCTTACAGTTGACAATGTAGCATTGAGTGTAAGCTGTTTTTCAGTGTTATTTGTGAGCTTTATTTTTATTCCCGCATTTGCGCCTGTAACAATTTCCATATCAGTTAATTCAACTGCATCCTTAACTTCAAGGTCAACAGGCAATACAGCAGTCATATCGTTTTTCTCTACCGTAACAAAGAATGTATGGTGTCCTGATTTTTCGCCTAACGCTACTGTTATCGTATCTGTGCCGATACCATTCGTATTTGTAATTAAGCTCTGCGGGTCTGAAATAGCTGTGATTATACCGTTTGATTTAACAGTGTAATCAGAGTTTTTACCGCCGACAGGTTTCGCTCCAATCTTTGCAAGCTCATCATTTGCATATGTTACCTCAATAACTGCACTGCTATTGACAGGAGTTTTTACATTTACAAAATTATCAACCGTATAATTCGTTACCTCCGAGCCGTTTACCTTAACGCTTGTAATTTTTGAGCTTCTTGTAGGAATGTGCATTTCATAGCTCAAATTTTCCTTTGATGTTACACTAAATTTATCTGTGTTATTTTCGTATTTATAGTCATAGCTTACAGCGTCCATTTTTATAGACGCATATTTCCAATCTGCGGGGAAACCGGGTTTTATATCAGCTTTTCCGTCCGGCACATTTACTTTTATTCCGAATATACCCTCTGCCGCTGTTCTCGCATATTGCGATGTACAGTCTGCAAAGTCAATATGACCGTTATTTGATAAATCGGCTTTCACAATATGCTGGACAGTTCCCTGACCTGCCGAACTGCCTTTCATAAGAGGAACAAGACAAGCTCTAAACTGTTTCATTCCCATTTCACGCTGACCGTTTTCAAAATATGCAAGGGCATTGTTCATAACCTCCTCAACATATAATCCGTCGCTTGAATAATATTCGGGAAGTCTGTTTGAAGAATACTTAAAATCTATATTATCCCAAATTTTATCTAAGTTTGCAACACTCGGAACAGCATAATCGGTAAATCTCATCATTTGATATACCTGTTCATCAGTCGCAATCCCCATATCAACAGCAGTATATATTGACGATAAATCGGGCGCGGCGTTAAGTCTGCCGTAACCAAAGCGTTCCTTTACTTCTCCGAATACACCTGTGTCAGCGTCCCAAAGCTGCTCGTTCATTTCCTTTTTGATTAAATCAGCCTTTGTCTGATATGCTGCTGCGTCATCTGTCTTACCGAGTTTCGACGCAATTTTTGCCATTGTATTATATGCTCTCCAAGTGTATGCGGTTGCTATTGAGCCTGCGCCGCCGTTGTTCCACTTATTATCGGTATTCCAAGCGTCAAGCCAATTTTCATATAAATTTGTTCCGGGAACCTGCATATAATCGTCCATAAATTTAAGGTGTCCGGCGATAAATTCATATCCGCCCTCATTTGCAAAGAACGCGTCATCTCCCGTCCAATCCCAATACTGCATTATAATATCTACCATTACAAGGCTCATATTATAGCGTCCGTCGTGAGATGGATATGCCCATATTCTTCCTGTATCTTTTTCTTGTCTTTCAATATAATTTTGAATATTAGTTTTTATTCTGTCGCTCCAGCCTGCATTTACAAAGCAATATCCGCCGCGCCAGCCGCCCTGTCCGTTATGCCAGCCGATTGCGCCGTGAGTTATAACAGGATTATCCCATATGTTATCCATTGCCATAATCTGAGCGCGCATAGCTGAATTGATGTACGGGTCGGGAGTATCAATTTTTATAGTTTCCGCAACACCTTTGAAATAGCTTATACTATCGTTAAATATTTCTCTTGCGTTTGTCTGATACTCGTTAAAATATTTATTTTCTGACGGACTATCTGTTGTAATCATCATATACACCGTATTTTCGGTATTACCGTCAGTCGTGCCTACTACCATTGGCTGATTTGCCGCTGTTGAGGTTAATAAAGCGTCCACTCCTGAACTGTACATTGACGCGTCCTTTGCGGCATAATTCATTTTTACATTTGATGTGCCGCTTATTGTAGCATATGAGCCTGTGATACTGAATGAATTATCAGTAAATGTCGGAACAGTTGAATTTGTATCAGACGGACTAAATTCAAGTGCGCTTGAATTTCCACCCGTAGGCTGTTTACTGTCTATGCGATTTCCGCCTGCCGCTGCAACTACCAGCTTATCCTTTACACTGTCGGGAAGCTCTGCTTTTACAAGCATAGCGTCGATTTTGTCCGAGCGTGTATATGTCAGCTTTATTTCACCCTCAAAGGAACTGTCTTTTATAACATATTCCTCGTGTCCGTTTACATATCTTGCAGTTATATTGCTCATTTCATCAAGCCATTTTCCGTCCTTTATGCCAAGAAACATATGAGCGAAACGGAAAAAGCTTGTGCCTGTACCCGCGTTTGACAATACCAATTTCGGTCTGTCGCCGAGATAATAGATATATCTGAACGAGGTTTCGCCCTTATCGTTTGTATGCGCCGCATATATAGGGCGCGTATAATTCTTGTTTCCGTTGTCAATTTCAAAGCCACCGTCAACAGGCTTGTATGTAAACGGATTTTTTGTAACTACAACCTTTAAGCTGCCGTTTGTATCAGGAGTTGAAGCGGTAACAGTTATGGTCTGTTCTGTTGCTGTGCTGTCTACCGTTACTGCCGCGCTTGCGCTGTCAAAGGTTATACCATTACTGTCATATGCTTCCATACTCCAAGAAAAGTCAGTATCTTTAATTTCAACGCCCTTTTGGTCGTATGCCTTTGCGGTATATGTAAAGCTCTTTGTTCCACTTTTCGGTATTTCTATTGACATATCACCGTCTACGGCGATTTCTGATAATACAGGCTTATATACTCTTACTGTCTTGCTTGCGGTTATATCGCCTGATGTTGCCTTAATTATAACGTCGCTGTTGCTGTTTGCTACGGCTGTCAGCACACCATTTTCAAAGGTGATACCGTCTGTTATGTTTTCAGCGTTCCAGCCGCTTAATTCCTCTGACGGCATTTCCACTCCGTATTGGTCAAATATTTTTACCGTATAGGTTTCGCTTACCTGCGACGCTGTTTGCAGCATATCCGCTCCGATTATTTCTATTTTAGAAGCAGTCATTTTATATGTTTCTATTTCTTCTGAAATAGCATAAATACCCGGATTATCTTCTAAGGCAGCCTTTACCTTAAAAGAGCTTGCCGTTGCTGATGAAGTTGAAGAAATAACGCCTGTGTTTTCGTCTATGATTATTCCGCTATCGTTTAATGCTGTTTCATCAGTATTTAAAAGCGACCATTTAAGCGGTATTCCATACGCTTCGCTGCCTGCCTTGTCATAGCATTGTGCGAAAAATTCTGTGCTTACAGTACCGTTATTTGGTATCGGAAGTTTTTCAGCCGGATCTATCAGACTTACAGAAGACGCCGAGCCTGCCTGCGCTATGGTAATTTTTTTGCTGTCATATACCGCGCCGTCATAGCTTAAAAGTCTGACATTATATTCCCCCGCGTTTGCTTCGGAGCTTACAGTTAAAACGCCTGTCGCGGGATTTAAGGTTATGCCTGTCGGTAAATTCTCCTGTATGCTTTCTGTATCATCTGAATTATAAAGCTCAAACTTTACTAATTCTTTTGACAGCGGTTCATAGCTTGACAAATCCACACCGTTATATGAAGCTGACGCAACAAGGTAATTTATTGTCTTTGTTGTCCCCTCCGCAGGAATAGAAACCTTGCTTATATCGTCTGCTGCTCCGATAGTAACCTCCGTCGGTGCAGGTTTATATACTTTCATATTTCTGACGTCAACAGCACCGGAGCGTATATCGCTTTCGCTGTTCACTTTGTTTGTAACATTAAACTGCGAAAATATAGACTGCGTTAAGTTTCTAATTACTTTTTCAGACTTTGTCGCCTGTACTTTCTCGTCTGTATCTGCCGCCTTAGTGTAAGCAACCATACTTGTTGTTCCGTTGGCAAGGAATTTTATATTGTACCACTTGTTTGCTTCTGCGCCCTGATACATTGTTTCATAACTGCTCGGATTACCTATTTTTGTCTTAATGTTTTCACCGTCGAATATTACCGTAGGTCCGAGCTTTGAGCCGCCGTACAACTCTACAACACCCGAATTTCCATCCGCAAATCTCACGTCAAATTCTGCAACATATATGCTGCCACCTGCAAGAGTGCTGTCAACCTTTCGTGTAACCTTTTGTTCTGTGTCTGCGGCTGTATAGCGCATATATGGAATTTCCTCGTCGGTTAAGATTTCCATATTTTCTGTCTTGCCCGTCCACTTGTTATTTTCCGATGTAAAATCTTCGTTCAGATACACCTGCAATTCTTCTGCACTTACATTCAATGCAGCATTGGGAATAAACGCACATATCATCTGCAACGATAATACAGCGGATAAAACACGCTTAAATACTTTTGCTTTCATAGGTATGCCTCCTTAAATTATTTCTTAATTTATTGTTAATTTTATTATACAATATTACCTTACTTTTGTATATGTCAAAATAATGCACGTTTTATGATAAATTCACGCATTTTTATATTGCGTTGATTTTCACAATATGGTATACTAAAAGCAGGGGGTGAGCGTATGAATAAAACTATACGATATTCTTCGTTTGAAAATAAATTTGAAGTGATATACAGGAATGAAACTCCTACAATTCAAATGCCGCCGCATACGCATAATGCGATTGAATTATATATAAGTATGACGCCGCTGTTAAATATATTGCTCGGCGATAATGTAATGCCGCTTAAAGAAAATTCGTTGCTTATAATACCGTCATATTGTATTCATCAGTTTACACAACTTCCTGACCGCGAGTATGAGCGATATATTATAACTATCAGTACGGAATGGATTGAGAATTTTATAGCGGATAATAAAAGATATAGCTATTTTACCGATACAAAGAACCCTATTGTTATTACTCTTGACGATGAGCAAAAAGCATTATTGCTTAACCGTATGCAGGATTTTATCGCCTGTAAAAACAACGATACCTTTTCTGAAATATCAATATTTTTTGATATTCTGAAAATTATAGACGGACTGATTTATACGCACGCTGAAAATGACGAGGCGGAAAAGAGAGTTACAGGAACGCAGCAAACGGTAAATCAGATTATCAAGTATATAAACGCGCATCTTGTTGAGAATATTCATCTTATAGATATTGCAGAAAAGTTTTATCTTACACCTAATCATATATCAAGAATTTTCAAAAAGCATACGAATACACAAATAAGCAATTATATTATTTTGCAGAGAATGACAAAAGCAAAACAACTTTTTCGTGAGGGATTTACAGTTGCGGAAGCGCAGATAGCAACAGGATATTCAAGCTATGAACATTTTTTCCGTACTTTCAAAAAGAATGTCGGTATGACACCAAAGGAATATATAAATGCTTATTATAATCGCGAATAAAAATTTTTGAATTATTTAAAAACAACCACCCGCACATCATGGGTGGTTGTTCCGCTCTATATCTTATTTCATTAAAACCCATTCCGCCATTGCTTTACCGACTGACTTACCAACCTCGTTATATGCGTGTTGATTATAATGGTATTGGTCTATCATATCAGCAATATATCCCTCAAAGCTGCCAGCTAAAATAAAGTTATCATTATTCTCGCACAATGCAGTTTGCGCATTTCGTATTACAGCATAGCGTTCATCATAAGCCTTAGCCGAAAGACTGCCGCTGCCGTTTGGATAATCTACATAGTTATAGTGTCCTGTCTGCACCAAAAAACAAACTTCTGCGCCGTGCTGTTTAAATGTGTCAAATAAATCAATCGTATTTTGTGTATATACCGACGCTGAAATATCAGTGTCGCCGTCAGTTTCAAATTGTACCGACTTTATCCTCATTAATCCAAATGGCTCGGTAATAGGTACAAGCATTTCAGGATTACTTACCGCTTTATATTCAAAACCTGCTTTTTCATCACACAATGTTGCATTTGCTACATTACCTCGTCCTGACATATTAGACTGTCCAGCGAAAACTATAACATCAACAGTTTTATTAACTTTAATCATAAAAACACCTCTGTTTTTAATATTAAATATATTTCTAACATAATTTAATTAAAAACTCTATAAAATATTGAATTTTATATTGAAAAGGTTGTTATTTCAAATTTTTTTTCGTTTAACATATATAGAGGGTAAAATAGTGTTTTTTGCTACCAGCAAGCAAAGCGAGCGTGTACACACTCACAATTTTTTGTTTGCTATATGCGTAGCAAAAGCAACAAAAAATATTTTGGGAACATATCCCAAACCCAGATAAAAAACGGAGGTATAAAATGGCGAACAGAAAAAGAAATATTCAGATGAAATTTGATGTTACCAAAGAAGAACGGGAACTAATCAGACAGAAAATGGCTCAGATACCGACACAACGGATAGGCTCATATTTACGGAAAATGGCGATTGACGGATTGATTATCTATACCGATACAACAGACATTAAGGAAATGAACAGGGAATTACATTCTATCGGCGTTAATATAAATCAAATTGCAAAGCGCGTAAATGAAACCGGCTCTATTTATGAGGAAGATATAAAGGAAATTCAAGAGAGGTTAAATAAAATATGGCAATTACAACGAACCATACTATTGACACTACCCTGAGAAAAGCCATTGACTACATAATAAATCCAGACGAGACAGACGCAAAGCTGCTTGTTAATTCTTTTGCGTGTACTCCTGAATTTGACTGGACAAGAAAAAAAGCGATTGAGAAAGGCGAACATCTCGCGCGTCATATCATACAGGCATTTTTGCCGGGTGAAACTACGCCCGAACAGGCTCACGAAATCGGAAAGCGTTTTGCTGATGAACTGCTGGGCGGTAAATTTGAATACATTTTGACAACACATATTTACAAGGGACATATTCATAATCATATAATTTGTAATGATGTTAGTTTTGTTGATTACAAGCATATCCACATCAATGAAAAGTGGTATAACCGTTCACGCCACATAAATGACAGACTATGCAAAGAATACGGATTATCTGTTGTCGAACCTAACGCGGAAAGGAAAAATAAAAAGACCAAGTATGAGAATAAACCGACAAGCTGGAGGGCGAAACTGAAAACCGAGATTGACAAGATAATTCCGCAAGCAAAAGATTTTGAGGATTTTTTACGGCTTATGGAATTACAGGGTTATGAGATAAAACGAGGTCAATATATATCTGTCCGCGCAAAAGGTCAGGAACGGTTTATACGTCTGAAAGCTCAAACGCTGGGCGAAAGATACAGCATTGAGGGAATTACAAAACGGATTGAGAAATCGCGCAGACGCAAGCCGATTATTCGTGATAACCGTATCAGCCTTATTATTGATATTCAGAATTGCATTAAGGCGCAAGAAAGCAAGGGTTATGAACACTGGGCTAAAATCAATAATCTTAAACAGGCTTCAAAGACGCTTAATTATTTGACCGAGCATAATATAAACAGCTATTCGGAATTGGAAAGCCGTATTGATGAAACGCGCAAACAGTTTGACGATACCGCCGACAAGCTCAAATCAGTTGAACGGAATTTGAATGATACAAATATTTTACGAAAGCATATAAGCACATATAAGGCGCTCCGACCTGTATATGAGGAATACACCAACGCCAAAGATAAAGCGCGGTTCGAGAAACAGCACCAGCGGGAAATTATTTTATTCAAAGCTTCTCATAAGTATTTATCCGAAACACAGACAGACGGAAAGCTGCCGGCTCTTGAAACTGTAAATACTAAAAGAATGGAACTTGAAGAGCAAAAGCAAAAATTATATGCCGACTACAAAAAGGCGAAAAAAGAATTATCGGAAATTGATGTTGTAAAAGCGAATGTTGATACTATGATAAATGTACCGCAGAAGCCCGAAAAGACAAGAGAAAATCAGATAGAATAGTCATTCGGCGTTTTATACAGGCTAATTCTAAAACCTTGTGCGCTTTTCCGGCTGGGCGTGCGTGTATAGAAGTGATATAATTAGTATAGAGAAAATATATTTAATTTTGAGGAGGTTTTCACTATGAAAAAGAAAATTATCACTCTAACACTAATTGCCGCATTGTCGGTAAGCACAACAGCATTTGCCGCGCCGGTTCCGCGTGAAAGCGCGCCGCTTAACGCAACAGATGCACAAATCCAAATCACCGAAAATATTATAGGTGATATTCTTGACGAAGTGCAGACGGGCAAACTCGGTTACACATTAGCCGCCGGATATGCAAATACCAAAATCCGCAAGGCTGTAATGGCAAATCAGACGGACGGTAACGGTTACGGGATCTTGTCTCCAATCGCACAGAATGCAATCCACGTTATGAGGGATAAACAGTTAAGACCTGACGCATACGCACAAGCGGAGGAAGAATTAAAGGTATTGCTTGCAGATGTGATTACAGCGGTTCAGAACGGTATGGATATGGACGCCGCGACAAAAGAGGCTTACGCTAAAATCTATCAATCCGTCAATCCGAATTTCAACTATGATGAGCAATTTTCACTTGATACCTGTTATCGTGATATTCCCGCTGTCGGAATGGAAAAGTTTACAGTTGCAAGAAAATTGTTGTTAGAAGCTCAAAAATAAAAAATCACTGCTCATTATTGCAACGTAACATTTAGGATATAACTATTTTTGCGGTTATATCCTTTTTGCTTTCAAAAGTGGAAAAATAGACCTCAAATTTCAAGGGCTTTGGTATAATCATATTACCCTGCGTAGTTTGATTGCTAAACCCACTTATTTTATGCGGATTTTTCAATCCTATTTTTCCACTCTTGACCTATATTTTCGCTGATATTCCGCTTTTTGTTTCCGTAATACCGTTATTCTGCATTTATCGCAATATTTAGCCTTGTTTGCTGATGAAATAAACTCTTTACCACATACGGCGCATTTCTTTCGATTATCGGATATAGCAAGTTTTGCGTATAAATCCTTGTCATTCGGCAATACCGCACTTCTGAACCATTTACAGTTGAGCGAAAATGAAATAAGCTGCGGACATTTACAAACATCGCCATTGTCAAGCAATATGCAATTTCCATCAACATAGTTACAGCACAACCCCCGTACAAGCGCATTGACTTTTCGATGATTTTTAGATGTTAATCGTCTAAATCTCATTCTAACCTCCTGCTCATATCGTGATTTACTTTTGCGGTGTAGTAGCTGTCGATAGTCGAGGGAGCGTTAAATAATGCCGCAAGCAGATATTGTCTTATACTCCGAATATCCGTTGTGTTAGATTTCATACAGTCTATGACATATTCGATATGACCGCTGTTCAGCTTCAGCAACTTTGATTTTACAACTTCCGCCGAGTATGTATCGCCGGCAACGGTTAATTCATTGCGTGATGTGCATACTGTTTCAGTGATAATATCAACAATATCGTTAAGCATACCGACATCATTTTTCAATTTTTGTGTTAAAATATCATACTCGATATTCTCTTTTACAAGCTGCCTGTATTTTGACATCTTATCTGCTCCTATCGGTTCTGCTTTTGCAGATTGGATTGGATAAGTATTTAATACATCAGTATTTGATTTTTTAGTATTTAATATATTATTATTTAATTGCGTGGACTTCGCCTGCGTAGGATTTTTCGATATAGGCGAGTTCTGCATAGGCTCGTCCTGTGTAGGCTCACTTTCAGAGAGTAAAAAATCACTTTGCGGCTGTTCGTGTATAATATATTCCGCTGTTGTAAGCTGTCCCTTTTCATTTCTGATGCGGGAACGCTCAATATATCCCTGCTGTTCAAGCTCTTTTAATGCGCCGCGTATGCAGTCCGCGCCCTCTTTGCAAATGTAGGCTAAACCTTTAACTGTATAATCCCAATTATCGGGCAGGGATAATATAACCGAAAATAGTCCCTTGGCCTTTAATGATAATTCCTTATTCCGTAAATGATGATTTGACATCACTGTATAATCTCTTTTCTTATCTATTCTAAAAACTGCCATTGTTACTCCTCCTTAATTTTTGACACGAAAAAAGGAGTATCAAGATATTTTCCTAATACTCCTGTCTTTGAAATATTTAATTTTTAATGTTAATACTGTTTACAGACTGCTCAAAACCCTTGTGTTTATGCGATTTTTACATAAGTCCAATATCGCTACTCGTACCATTACGGGTGTTCTTAAAGGATTTCAAGTCCAATAAGGGCACTTTTTGTTTGCTAATTTATTGTTTTACATAAAAAGAACATTGATTTTTCGACAAAATATGATATACTTGAACTCCCATTGAATGGAGGTGAACTTTATGACAATAATAATTACCTTTGCATTGTCTGTTGTGGCAAGTATAATCGGTTATTATATTTGCAAGTGGTTAGACAGACATAATTCTGACAAGGAGCCCATAAAGAAATCCCCAAGAACTGCCATTCTTGGGGATTTCGCTTTTTTGTGAACTTTATGAACACATAATTACCTTTGTGGTTAACTATATAATATACCACCATTACATTTTTATCAATACTTTTTGAAAATA
>CAJTPP010000066.1 GCA_910578235.1 uncultured Clostridia bacterium
AATATTTTTTGTTCTTTATGTTGCGTCGGCATTATCCAACTGTCAAAGCACATTTTCCAAATGTGCTTTGACAGAAAAAGACAACTTGTCTTGCCAATGTAGATAAATCACTATGCCTCTATTGTACCTCCCCTAATTTTTAAATGGTGTATATTGGAGAAAATATATCTGATAAAACATATTCACAAACACATTGTTTAAGTTGTTTTGTTACAATGTCGTCTTTATCTAGATTAAAACCGCAGAACAGCAAATCTGCATTTCCTATTTTCGCTTCAAACAGCGGTGACGACGGAGTATTATCTACGAAGTTCGGGACAGTTTCAATTATAGGTTTGAAATTATCTCCAAATGACGATATATCCACGCTCTTTGAATTGTCTAAAAGTGTTTTCCACTGATAATCAGGATATTTTTCAGTAGGGAAGTTTTCAAATATCGGGTGGGTATCATCAATGATTGCTCCGCAGGGCTTTTGCGACGGAAAATGCACGGGTGACCAGAACACGGGAATAAAACTTCCGTCAATCGGCTTTTCTATACAATCAGCCGTTACTATTGCGCGTCCGCCTGTTTTAATAATATCTTTTAATTCTTTTTGTGTTCTGATATATTGTACATCTTTACTTTCTTTGCAAGGAGCAAATACAAATATGTGCCATTCATTTTTATGTCCCTGCACGCTGACAGTAACATTAAGCTGTGTGGATTTTTTTATATCATTTAATGGCACGCTGATTTTGGTAGCTGTTGTTTTACATTGATAAAACAGTTCTGCTCCGTTATAAATTTTCACATCATATTCAGGATTTACAATTTTCTTTTCCCCAAAGTCGTACAGGTCAAGCTCTGCTTCAAGCGTTTCTGTATTTTTAAATATTCTTTTTGCTTTAAACAGTGGTACAACACTGTTACAGAATTGTCTGAATTTTTCTGGCTCAATTAAGTCCTTGCTGTCAAAGAATACATCAAGTATTCCGATTGTCGCGGTACTTTGACCCGTATAATCGCATAATGACAGTAATTCAAACCCGCCGAAATCTTTTGTCCTAAGCGCCGTTTCTATATCCTCTTTATACAGCTTTACAGCCAAATTGCCCGACGCTTTAACATAATCGTCTAATTTGTGATATACGCCCTTTTTTATCATTTCCTTTTTTACAACATCAAAATTTGTCGACAATATGTTTCCTGTATATTTCTTCATAACTCTGACGTCTGGATAAACACAATATTGTCCCACCTCAAAGGATATAATCGGAACGGGAGTATCGGCCACTGCCTTAGAATAATCAAGACAAGTGTTTTTTGCAGTTTCATCCTGAATATTTTGTATGCGTACAGGATTTTCATATGCTTCATACGCGCAGAGATAATCCTCGCACGGCATAACGGGGTGGTCGAAATTTGAGGTGAGTGTATAAAGACGTCGGCTGTCATACGCTTTTATACAGGTAGTTATATCACCCAACAAATCAAAATCGCCCATATTCTCGTTGCCGTTTGAGAACATTATAAACGAAGGGTGATTTCCGTAGGCTTTGGAAATTGTTATTGCTTCATTCATAAAATACTGGCGGTGTACGCTATCTTCACCAAGCTCAAGCGCGCATACATCACGATTAAGCCACATAGGCATTTCCGCTGAAATATACAAACCTAATTCGTCTGCCGCGCAAAATGCGGCTTCAGGCGGACACCACGCGTGGAAACGGACGTGATTTAAACCGTAGCTTTGAATTGTTTTGAAATTTTTTCGCCATATCTCAATATCTGTCGGCGGATAGCCTGTCAGCGGATAAATAGCGCAGTCAATAGTACCGCGAAGCGCAATCGGATTGTTATTCAAAAGAATTTTTTTATTTTCCGTCTTTATTGAGCGCATACCGAATTTAACGCTTTTTTCATCGAAAAATCCATCGCCGCAGTACCGAACAATAAGAGTATAAAGGGCAGGATTAAATTCATCCCAAAAATCTATATCCTCAATATCATACCTGAAATAATCAATCTGTTTTGAATTATACAGTTTTATCTTAAACAGTTTCTTTTTTAATTCACTCCCTTTGGGGGTAATTGCATTGATTTCAATAAATGCGTCTTTATGAACAAACGGAGAATATACATCAGATGTTTCCGTAACCTTAACATTTATACCGCTATCTTCGGGATAAACCTGAATATTCTCTATATGGAAAATGTTTTCCGCCTGTAACTCAATTCTGCCGATAATTCCATTCCAATAGCCTTGTGTATCCACGCTGTAACCGCTTGCCATTGTATCAAGATTTAATAAATTTCTGTTATCTATACGAATCGTTATAATATGCTTTCCTGCCGTCAGCTTGCCTGTCAGATTATAGATGTGCGGTGCGGATAACTCAATTATCTGTCTGCCGATTTTCACACCGTCAATCCATAATTCGGACGCTATATTCACTCGTTCAAGAAAAAGTCTTATATGCTTTTCCTCAAATTCTTTTGGTACGTCAATTTCACGCTGTAACCAAAGCGGCGCGATATACTCATATTTTTCACGCGGCGCGCGTACAGCTTCTTTTGTAAGCTCATTATAGTATTCCTGTTTCTTTCCAATACCGTTTTCGCACGCAGAACCCGGCAGCATAAAGCCGCTGAGTTCAAATGTGTCTTTGTAATATTCTTTTTGTGTCCCCAAATCGTCATAATCGGTTTTGTATAACCAATTACCGCTTAAATCTATTATTTTCATCAGTTTACCCTCTTTAAAATATCCGTAAGTCCTGCGTGGCACTTGTCAAGCTCAAGACCTTTTTGGGCGTATTCTTTTGCTTTATCAGTATCATTCTTTCCAAGATAGCCAAGAGCTGCCATAAAGTAACAATGCACTTTGTTTTTCTTGTTTAAGTCCGCGTCAAAAATAAGAAAGTCGGGAAGTGATACCGCAAAATATTCAATTTTAATATCGTCGTTTATATGAGTGTTTGCATAGTTAATAAACGCGTCAAAACGTGCATTTGCAGTTTTTTCATCTCCCATAGCTTTTATCGCCATTGCCGCATAGTACATCATCTCCGGCGGCTGGTCGTTGTAGTACATCGCTGATGTAAGGGTAAAATCACCTCTTGCCGCTAATCTATAGGCTTCGTCAGATTTTGACTTATCCTCATATAAACCGCCGAGCATATAGTATATATCATTGTCAAGATTTCCGATTAACTTGCCCTCGCCAAGATTATACGGATATGTCAGTGCACTTTCCAGATACTTTATTGCAGTTTCTTTGTCGGCAGTCTTTGCCATATTCATAAGCGCAATTTTGTATTGCGCTGGTATCTTTCCTTCGCCGCCCTCCCACGGATGAAAGTTATGGTTCATAATACGGTTATACGCGTTTTCATATTCACCGTTCAGATTTAGAAGTGTGATATATTCAGTGTATAAATCATCGCGCTTTTCAAGCAATGCAGCGTTTGCGTTCATATTGTCAAGACGTTCTTTAAGGGAATAATTCAATGTCTTATACAAATTGTCAAGCTCAAAAAACACGCGCGCGTCTGATTTATCCATATTAAACGCTTTTTCCATTGCCGCTTTTGCCTTGTCTGCGTCATTCATTTTATTGTAGTACGCAAGCGACAAATTTCTATATACTGTCGGAAGATTTATTTTATCCGCGCAGCTTTCCCATAACGACACGCTTTTTTTCCATATACCCTTATCATAAAACAGACAGCCGAGATGATATTTTGCATATTCACTGCCGCCCTTAATCGCATTTTCAAGCACCGCAATATCCTCAATACGGTTAGGGAAACAGTAGAGCGGACTCGCCGTTTCCGCCTTTAAAAGCTCCTCTTTATCGCCTGTGCAAGCATATCTGTAATAATGCGCCATAGGCTCGTTATCATTCGGGGCAAGAGAGAGAATGTCGTCAGCTTCCTTATACAGTCCTGCCGCAATATAGCTAAGAGCAAGCTCTATGTAATTATGGTTGTCGCCGCGCATAATAGCTTTTAATTCGTCAAGACCGTTTCCTGTGAGCTTATACAGCTCATAACGGCAGCCGTGGTCAAGCGCGTCAATTTTCTTTGTTTCATTGGCAAAAGCAATCGCCTCATCTGTTCTGCCCGTCAGGCGCAGAAGTGCAGTTTTTAATAATCTGCCCTTTAAGTTATGCAGTCCTTTTACAAGAGATTTTTCAACAAATTCAAGCGCGTTTTCATACTCGCCGTTTCTTGACGCTATACAAGCAAGCTGATAAAATGCCTTATCCTGCATATTTCCATCCCATACGGCTTTATAAAACGCATCAAACGCTTTATCAATATTACCTGTCATTTTCAGTGCAAGACCGAGATTGTAGTATGGCTCGCAATCGTATGGGTTCGGATTTTTCCAAGTTGAAGATTTAATTGCTGCGTCAAAATATCTGATGCTTTCCTCAAACCTGCCCTTATTGTAAAGGTATTTGCCATAGCCGTTATTAAGACGAATATCGGACGCGTCACGCTTTAATCCCTCTAAATAATATGGTTCGGGTGAATATGTAGCATGGCGGTACTGCTCAAGGTGAGTTGCCGCTAAAAACAATTTTTCCGTTGTTTCTAATTTCTCGGGTTCGGGAATTTCCTCCGCAGGTGAGGGAACAGGTTCGCTATTCTCTACAGGTGTGCAGGAAAGTATTTCTTTTCCGTCTTTTTTGATTGTGCATACTATTTTTTTGTTTGCTGTGTCGGCATTTACGCTTGTTTCAAATATTTCTGCTGTTTTTAGGTTTAGTGTTCCCGTATATATTGTTTCACTGTCTGATGTAAGCTTAACCTCCGCGTTTATTCCTGACGGAGTATAGAATATAAGGTCTACTTTATCATCGCGGATTGTCATATTTACGGCAACGTCCGTTGACGCGTTTGATATTTCTCCTACTGCTTTGTATGGCATAAAATATTGTGTAAATGTTTTTTCCTCGTATGGCTTCAAGAATGTAAAGTCAGGCTGATTATCGGTAAACATACCTGTCATAAGCTCAATATACGGACCATTATCGTCCGTTAGGTTTCTGTCCCAAGCCTTGCCGAAATCGCCGTTGCCCCAAGTCCACTGTTTTTTGCCCGGTGAAACGTGATGGTCGGCAATATGCAGAAGTCCCGCGTTTTTGCTGTAATCATAGTTACCGATAAAGTTAAAGTCGCTGTGATATGCCATATACGAGGTCGGAACAGGAATATTTTTATAGCGTGAAATGTCTGTGCCCGGCGCATAATTGACCTTATAATATTCACCGTCTGCAATCGGGAATTTTGACACCGCGCGTTTACCGTGATCCATTACCGCATGAACATCGGGCGGAAAAATCGATTGTGTATAATCGTTTACCGCAACGGCAGGGTTCGCCCACCACAAAAATGTCTGCGGTCTGTCAGTCGGGTTATATACCTGTCCTTTTATTTCAAGATACGCCTTGTCGGGATAAACCGTAAAGCCTGCCATACCCTTTGTGTGGAACATCTTTTCTGTTTCGCCTACCCATACGGTAACAGAGCCGTTTGAATTTTCCTCGATAGTATAATCTGTCGGGTCAAAGGTTGACGGTCTGTGGTGCTGCGGCCAGTTAAATTCAATACCCCCCGACACCCACGGACCTGCAAGACCGACAAGCGCGGGCTTTATTACCTCATTATAGTAAACCGCGTCATAACCGTTTGTTTTGTCGTAAAGACGCTGAATTTTACCGCCGATTTCAGGCAGTATCATAACGAGTATGTAATCATTTTCAAGAAATATTGCGTTGTATTCCTTGTCTGTTTTTACATCGCTGACGCCCTCGCATACGGGGTGGGGATAAACGCGTCCGCTTGACCCCTGATACACACGCTTTTCAAGAAACATCGGATTTTTATCATAGTCCGAAATCTCGTATGTAGGTATTGTTACTTTTTCCTGTCTTAAAATAACCTTGCCCATAACATTCGTCCTCCAAAATTCATTTGATAATAAGATTATAGCTTATTTTATATAAAAAATCATTAGATATTATTGCGGCAAAATATGAAATTATTGCTTGAAATAAATGTTTTGTTATGTTACACTGTTAATGAGGTGAAACAAATGGGAAAATATGATGAAAAAATTTCAGATAATTCTGTTTGGATAACGGCAACGCCTACGGAGCTTGCCAAAACACTGCCGTTTTATATAACGGAAGCGGGACACTTTACTGCCGAAAATGATTATATGGTACGGCGTGAGATGCACGACAGTTTTTTATTGCTTTATACCCTTAGCGGTGAAGGCTCCGTAAAATCAGGAGATTTTGAGTTTCCGCTTCCGCTCGGTTTTGCGGTGATTATCGACTGCCATATACCTCACGAATATCATAGTATATCGGACAAATGGGAATTCCTGTGGATACATTTTGGCGGATGCAGTGTTATTTCTCTGTTTGATATTACATATCCCAACAATTCTGTCCGTGCCGTCTGTATGAAAAATGCGGAAGATTTTGATGAAAGAATAAATGATATTATAGATGAGGTAAAGCAAAACGATATTGCCGCTAATATACATATTTCCTCGCATATGCACTCGGTTTTTAATGCGGTATGTCTTGCCGCTCTTGAAAAAGAAAATGTAAGTATAAAGCATAACAGCGCCGATGATGTGCGAGCTGTCATAAAATATATTGAGAAAAATTATTTTAATCCGATTACAGTAGATGATATGATAGAGGATATTCATATTTCAAAGTATCATTTTATACGCAGGTTTAAACGAGCGATGGGAATTACTCCGTACAGCTACCTTACAAATTACAGAATAAATATGTCAAAAAAATTCCTTCGTTCTACCGATAAGACTATTTCCGAGATTGCCCAAATTTGCGGTTTTCTTGATACAAGCAATTTTATCACACACTTTAAAAAGCATACGGGAGACAAGCCTCTTCAATACAGACGTGATTTCTCATAATAAAAAATACCGTTTATCACATTCAATATTGATAAACGGTATTTTATTATTTAAATATCATTTTAGTTATATTAAAAATATCCGAATATGTTATATAGCTGTCAGGTTTAAAAGTTCCGTCCGGATATGCGTCAATCCATTTTAAGCGTACGGCATTTGAAATATTTTTAATGGCCCAATGCTCATTGGAAACATCACTGAAGGTGAGATTTTCATTCGGTATGATTTCTTCTTCAAACATCGAATAAATTCTCATACAAATTGAAACACATTCGGCTCTTGTTATATTGTTATCAGGTTTAAAGGTATTATCTGCATAACCACTGATAATTTTATTTTGTTCAAGATACGCTATATATCGTCCATCTGTTACATCTGTAAATGACGGATTAACATCTGCAATATCCTCTCGCTTTTTTTCTGCAAGCATTTTTGCTATTATCTTCGCCGCTTCGCCGCGTGTGATATTTTCCGTAATATCATTATTCTTTGTAAAAGACAAATTATCAATCTGTATCCATTGACTCGCGTCAGCGTCTGAATATAAGCCTATTTCACATTTTTTATTTTTTACGATAATTCCGTCTGTTTTAAATTCTGTCCATTCATCAACAGGAATATTAAGCGCGCTTTCATTTCTGTTCCCATCGTTAATTGCATATAAGCTGCATTCTTTTTGACCGCCGCTGCTTTTTACCCACGCTTTTAATGTATATACTCCGTCAGGTAAATTAGATATTTCTTGTTTTAATTCTGCTTTATACGCCCTATCTGCGCTTTGCTGCCACACAAAATTTCCATTATTTTGTTTTCCCGTAATGTTTGAGTTTGCAGTTCCGTCTATATTATCGGAGGTATTCCAGCCAACAGGAGTTTTTACAATAATCCTGTCTGCTTCAAACTGTGGATTGTTTATGTAATTATTGTCTTTTCCGACTGCCCAAGTCCCATCGTCAGCATTAAGTGTCCATTGACTTAAATTATTGAAATACGGTGTGTTGCCCTCAAATGACAAAGGCGACCATTGATTATAGCCTATGCCGTTTCCTGCAAAATCACACCATCTGTCGCCGCAGTAGATTACAGTGTCCTGTTTACTGCCGTGTATAGTTACATAAAAGCCTGCCTGAGTGGTATGAGCGTAATTTTGCGAAGTGCCTTTCATAACATAAGGTATATTTTTCTTTTCACCGATAGGCTGTATATTATAAGGTCCCATTATATTTTCGGCCTGAAGAACATAAACGTGCGACGAATTCCAGCCGTACAAATCAGAACCGGTAAAATAATAGTTGCCGTTATATTTAAACATACAATTACCCTCAATACCGAGCTTATCTTTCGTACCTACACTGCCGTCCTCTTTAATAAATTCACCCTTTTCATCAAAATATATTTCTTTTACCCTGTCTGCGTCAATATCGCAAAAATCTGATTCTCTAAGAGGGGCGACATACAGATGTGCGCGTCCGGAACGGTTTGAACAAATCAAATAAGCCTTTCCGTCATCGTCCTGAAATAATGTCTGGTCGCCTGTACCGTTATTTTCAAAATAAGGCATTGCTTCCGCGTCGCCGTTTGGCAGCAGATTTACAAGCTCATATGGTCCTTCGGGAGTATCACTTGTCGCAAACATAATTCCGCCGCGCTGTGATACAAGCACATACTTCTTTGTATTTTCGTTATATGCTACGCCCATTCGTCCTACCCATTTAGCGTCCTGCATACTCTCTGTTTCTTTTGTCATAGGATAGCTTTCAAATTTCCAATTTACGAGGTCTTTTGAAGAATAACAGGTAAACGCTTCAAATACGCTTGTGTCATATTTTCCGTTTTCAGGCGCTTTTAAATATTGTTCCGCTTCCGCATATTTAACACCATACCAATAATATGTATCTTTGAATTTAAAAATCCCGCCGCCTTGAGAATATATAGGATTGCCGTCCGTGTCTGCCCAAAAAGTGTCATTAGTTATAATATTATCTGCAGCGCCGGCAATACAGAAGTTTACAAAAATAAAGGTAAAACTCATTATTGCAGCTATAATTTTTTTCATTGCTAAAATCCTTTCGTAATTCAACATTTAATCGGGGCAGATAACCTGCCCCGATTTGAGAGAGTTATTGTATGTCACTGTTTGTATATACGCAGCTCATTGGTATCATACCATTAAGAGAATTCCATACAAACAGCTTTAATTCCTTATTTTTATCAACTGTATATCCGTTAAAATCAATATTGCCCTCTGCTGATACCGGAAATTCCTTAATGCTTTCCATAATTCCGTTATTATATACTGCTGAAATTACCGATACGGTATCTGTATTTTCATTGTTATATACAAGCGCCGCACTGAGTTTTCCATCTGCGTCCACTGTAATATTTTTTAGTGAAACGGGTGTATTATCTACATTAACCGTTATATCCTCCGACTCATAATACAGTTGTGAAATATACGACGCTCTGTTATAGGTATGCAGGGAATAGGTATGACCTGCTTCAATATTAAATGTCAGAGTCTGCGCTGATGAGCTTGTGAAATCACTTCCAATTTGTTTTCCTGTCCCTTTTTTCAGAGATGATATATCAGCCTTGTCAAATTCCGTATCTGTGCCTAAATCATTATAATAAATTCTGCCTTTTGCGCTGTTCGTTGCTGTCGGGAATTGAATTGTCATTGATACAGTTCCTGAATATTCAGGTTTAATCAGTAAATATCGGTTATTATCTTTTGCGCTGTCTGTTTCTTTACAGCTTGAATCACTCCAATACAGTCCTTTTTCCTGAGTAACAGTATCATTATTTCCCGATGCAACTCTGACAGACGCATATTTATCGCTGTAATCATATGTACCTGCGCCTTCTGTTTCAACAGGCGTTCCGAAGTTCCAAGAGTATTTGCCTTCTTCGGCTGTTCCGCTGACTGCCTCAATAACAGGCGCTTTTGGAATACTTTCATTTACTGTAATCTTTACACATTCATACGCGTCCATTGCAATGGATATATTACCGCTGTTATCTGTATATGTCTTTTCACTTTCCTTTACCCATTCACTGCCGATGAAATGTCCTGTTTCAACTGATGTAATTCCGTATTCCTTAACATCATTTATAATAAACTCTGAAGCCTTAGTGCTTAACAATACAATTTCTTTGTCGCTTTCCTCTATCGCAACGCCGACTCCGTTATTATCCGTGTTATATGTAACGTCAAGCGCGCGTATGTTCTTCGCAGATGTTGATGTTTCGTTGGATTTTGGGTTAAAGAACATCAGTGTATCACCGCCTGCGCCGTCCGTTTTTTTAGTTGCAAGCTGATATTGTACTTTATTAAGCATAGCGTTCATATTACGCACTCTGTTAATCCAATTTTCCTCCGACCAATTATACGGACTGTTATTTGCATATTTATAACTTGTTCTTGCCTCAAAGCCTGTCGCGTTTCCGGCATTATCTCTTGTAGCAACGTATGTTCCGAAATCCTCCTTGCCAGACAGGAGTTCATATACATTCATACTTGCTCCGCCTGCGATACAGGCAATAATACTTTCGTCCAAATCCTGATTATTACCGCCGAACTCCATAGCCATAGGAAGATTTTTGCCTTGCGCGTAATTATATGTATGATTTTTATATGTACAGGTTTCGTGTCCGAAACTGTAAATATAATCGTGATCCGCGCCACCCGTTACCGAATACGGGTCGAGTCCGATAAAATCAAGGTCTGTGCCTGTTGTGTTTCTTTTCTGCTCATTATATGCAAGAACATTTGTATCTGTTGTCATATAATTGTTTTCACGTGTCCATACTGAGCATTTTGACTCCTTAACCGCCGAGCTTAAATTATTTAGGTATCCCCATAAGATGTCCTCACGAAAGGCTGATTCGCTCTTTGAATTTTCAAGCTTTTTCATACACACATCACAATAGCAATGTCCGAAATATTTATCTTCGTCCGTTCCCGAATGAAGTCTGCCTACCGCTGTTTCATTCGCCACCTGACAGCCTACAACAAGCGAGCCGTAGCCCTTTTCGGCAGTATAATCCGCAATATGGTCAAAAATAGTTTCCAATACCTCTTTTTCCTTTGCCCTTAATTCAAGGTCGTTTTTACACATTATAAAATTATTATCCGCGCCGAGATTTTTCGCAGGCGTTCCGTCTGATTTAAGACTTTTTTGATAATTCTCGTGAACATAGTACGGCACTCTTACTTCGTGCGACTGCTGACAGGTATCTGTCGCAAACCACAGAAGCTCAAACTTTACTCCCGCTTCGTGCGCAAAGTCAAGAACCTTATCAAGATGTGTCCAATCATAAACATCATCACGCGATAGTTTCAGCTGCGGAGGATTTAAGTCGCTGTCGATTGTAATCTTTGCGCCGTCTGACGGCACAACCGCAAAGGTAACGGAATCGTCATTTTTGTGTTCATTTACAAATTCCGCGACATTCACGCTGTGATAGCCTGCTGTGGCTGATACCATATCCCAATCGGGTGATATAACCGTAGAGGTTTCATCTGTCTGTCCGTCTGTAACTCCGTAAACCGTGTATTTTGTATCTTTATCCGCTGACGCGTATAGTCTTAATTTAACTGCCGCATATTCACCGCTGTCCTCTATCTGCGGAAGATTATTAAAAGTTATATATGTAATATTTTCATTTGATACATAATTTGTTTCGTTTGCGTTAACCATCTTGTCGGGCTGGACATCACGCCATCTTATTTGCGAGTTTACAACGGTATATCCGTCCTTGCCTGCCTGTAAGTACATATCTCTTATTTGGTCGTATGTAAATTTGAGTTGGTCTATCGCGTTATCAGGTCTTACCTGAACACCGTTAAAGAAAAACGGCTTATTATCTACCATAAAAGTAAGACGGTCATAGATATCAAACGAAGTGTCAATATAACTTACTACATCTTCTTCTTTAAATTCCGCTGTTATTGTAATATCTTCTGACGGCATATCAAAGAAATTTCCATACTTGAATTCTTTTGTCTTTCCGCTTTCAGTCGTATATTCAAGCGATTTTATTCTATAACCGCTGTTGGCTTTTACGGAAAGAGTTACCCTGTCACCCTCAACTGCTTTAATAATTCCGCTATCATCTATTGTACCGCTTTCAATTCTCACACTTCCGTTTGCCGTTTCTTGCGGCATTGTAATGCTATGATATGGTTTTAGTTCAAACATTGCAGTTACCTCTGTATTGTCATTTATCACAAAGCTGTACTGATTATTTTTATCCACTTCAACCTGTGTTCCGCCTACTGTAAGGATTGACAGCTTATATTTATCATCGGGAGTAACAGTAAGTATAACAGCACTTCCTTTGGTAATCTTATTGTTATTTGGTAAATTTGATGTAACCGTTCCGTTCTGCATATCTGAGATTGTGAGAGAACATACGCTGTCGTCTGAGGAAACTGTTGCCAAAACTGCGTCACTTTCCTTATATTCTCCTGATTTTGCCGTTACGGAAATAACATCATTTTCATTTAGAGTTAAGTCTGAAAGTGTCCACTCTGTTCCTGTTACTTCTGCGCTCTGCGCCTCACCGTCATTGATTTTAACTGACACCTCCGCATTTTCCGCACAGGTTCCCGATATGTTTGTGTCCGATGAGGTTATAGGTGTTTTAATTGTCGGCTTGTCGGTTTTTCCAACAATACTTTCCGACTCATAATACATCTCTGAAATTACATAACCGCCCGCATACACATATGTATGAAGTGAATATAAATGTCCTTCTTCAACGCTGAAAGACAGTGTCTGCGCCGCCGCGCTTGTAAAGTCACTTCCCAATTGTGTTCCCGCGCCTTTTTGCAGTGTTGATAAATCTACATCGCTCATTATTGTGTCCGTTCCTAAATCATTGTACCAAATGCGTCCTTTGGTACTGCTTTTAGCGGACGGAAATGCTATCTTTATGTACATTGTTCCCGAATAAGCTGGCTTTACAAAAATATATCTGTTAGTATCTGCCGCGCTCGTATAGCCTGTATCTGTTTTTTCTTTACAGCTTGGTCCGCTGTAAACAATTCCTTTGTCAGGCGAAATGTTGTCGCCGCTGCCAAGCGATATTCTCAATTCCGCGTATTCATCAGATATGTCGTAAATATTAGATGCTTCACCTGTACCTGAGAAATTCCAAGTATATTTTCCTGTTTCTGCCGTAGGTGTAACAACTGTTTCTTCCGCTGATACGGAAATATTCAGACTGACAACTAAAATACTTAATGCTGTGAGTAAACTCAGTATGCGTTTCATATCTATGCACTCCTTATAATAAAATCTTTATACTTTAATTATAAGGTATTACCGACGCTCGAACAAGATGCTTTTTCGATATATCAGACCCAAAAACGACATCAAGCTATTTGTGCTTAATGCCGTTTTAACGATAATGATATTTTGAACGGTATTCACGCATTGACATTCCCGTATATCTTTTAAATATCTGTTGTAAATATTTTAGTTTAATATTAAACACCACCGGTATATGCTCAATAGGTCTATCCGTATTTTCCAAAATATCCTTTGTAATTTCAACACGCAGATTATTTATATATTGCGTAATCGTCATACCTGTTTCCTGTTTGAATACTCGTCCGAGATGATCTATCGTTACAAAACGGTGAGATGCAATTTCACTTGGTTTTGGATTTTGATATATTGTATTTCGTATTTGACGAATAGTTTGGTCTACAAGTGTGTTTTTGCTGAATATCTGTTTTTCGTTTATATTATACCGTCTGAAAATTATAGGCAGCATTGCAAGCATATTGCCTAATAATGCACTGTTTCGCGCCGGAACGTCCTCATAATATTCATTGGTCAGTCTGACAATATAATTGCGTATTTCACACATATCATTATCCTTTACCATAATATAGTTTTTTCCGCTGACTTTAAAGAACGATTCCAATTCAATAAATTCTTCCGTATAGCTTTCCCACGCGCCGCATAAAAAATCCTTTTCAAAAAGAATATAATGTATTTCAAAATTATAATTTTCCGCGTTGGAATTTGTTGAAATGAATTCTGCGCTAATATTGGGATTAACAATAAAAATATCCTTTGCCTGTGTATATATTTCCTGATTTTCTATTTTAACTGTTCCTTGACCGTAGGCTATATACGCAATAAGAATATAACTTCTGTTTGCTGGGATAGTATAATTTTTTACCCATTTATGCTCTATATATAAAGGAACATCTTTTGTTTTCATAAAGTTTACCACCTTGATATGTTTTTCATATTTATTATATCATTTTACGTTAAGACTGTAAATGAATTTTATAAAATAACGTGAAATCTTACTACAAGGGTTTTAGTAAAAATTTCACGTTTTTATTTCTATTGCTTTTTTGCATTATCCGGTAATTTTATTTGTTCATATCAATATTTTTATCATACAGCTTTATATGGAACATTCGGCACATATCCTTTTGCGATTCTAATTCACAATTTGCAATCAAAATATTGAAATCTTTGTCACTCGGATTTTTTTCTTTCTGCGCTGTACGAAGTGATGATATATATTCATTACGCAATATAGGTGGAATGGTAATAATCTGATAACCTTTGTTTACGAGAATTAAATTCATCAGAAGCCTTGCACATCTGCCATTACCATCTGTGAATGGGTGAATATCTACCAATCGTTTATGTGCATATGCGGCAAGCATTACAGGGTGTAATTTGTTTGACTTATTGTTTAATTCTGTTATGAGTTCCGTCATAAGCTGCGGTACTTTCTCTTGCGCTGGCGGAACATAGTCTGTACCCGTAATAAATACCTGATGCTGGCGATACTTTCCGGCATTGTCCGCGTCTATGTTTAAATAAAACAGACGGTGCAACTCTTTTATCATATCTTCGCTAAATGAAAAAAAATCGCTTCTTGCAATTTTAAGCATATAATCATACGCTTTTGCGTGTCCTGTTGCCTCATAGCAGTCCTTTATCGGCTTACCGCCGACTGTTATTCCGTCCTCAAGCAACACCTTTGTTTCTGTAATGGTGAGCGTGTTACCTTCAAGCGCGTTTGAAGAATATGTTGTGCCTATGCGAAAATAATCGTCAAGCTCTTTGACTTCCTCCGGCTTTAAAGGACGCTTTGTGTCTATCAGATTTTTATATTCATCTATGCGTTTTAATATGTTTTGCATATCTTAACCCTTTCTTTTTTAGCAATGGTAAACATTCTGTTATATTTTAAGTATATCATATTATTACCCGATTTTCAATATGGAAATGCTTAATATACACTGTTTACGACATCACGATTTCCTCCGCTGAATGAAAGAATTTGTTCATTAGCACAGAGTGTGTTTTCTAAAGTAAAAATGGTCACA
>CAJTPP010000067.1 GCA_910578235.1 uncultured Clostridia bacterium
TATGTTATTATGGCTGTATAATCATATATTTATTTAATGAAAATATGATTGCTCACAGGAAAAAATGGAGAACGAATTTTTATCACAATGGTCAGCACTTTGCGGGTATAGATGCAGTAACACATGACTAAATAAGAGGTATATTAATGTATACAGGACAGTAATACAAAAAAACTAATATAGGATATTATAAAGACCTTTGCTGATAAAATTTCAGCAAAGGTCTTATTTTTATGGAGGAATATTTATGAAAAATTATGTATTCGGTTACGCGCGTGTTTCAACTGAAACACAGGTGTTAGACCGTCAAATTGATATGCTTAATGAATATGGTGTGAGCCATATTTATTGCGAGAAAATGACAGGTACCAAGCGTCACAGACCGGAGCTTGAAAAAATGCTTGACAGATTGACCGCAGGAGATACAGTTGTTATTGAGTCACTGTCAAGGCTTGGCAGAAGCACAAAGGACTTGATAGAGCTTATGGAACTGTTTAATGAAAAACAAGTCAACCTTGTATCGCTTAAAGAAAATATTGATACGACAACAGCAGCGGGTAAGCTGCTTTTTACTTTGATTTCTGCTATATCTCAGTTTGAGCGTGATTGCATAGTAGACAGAACACGCGAGGGGCTTGCCGCCGCACGTGCCAGAGGTCGGGTTGGTGGCAGACCACCTGTAAATAAGGATTTGATAAATAAGGCTATCAGATTATATGAGAGCGGAGAATATACCGTAGCGGAGATTGAGGATTTGACAGGAATAAAAAAGACTACTCTCTATCGTCATTTAAATAAAACGTAGGTATTGCAGACTTTGTCATAATATGCTATCATAGGATTATATAAAAGGTATGTTTGTGGCGCATTGATTTTGGAACGAGTTTCGGCACTGGTATCGTGGTTTTGACACATAGTTTCGGTACAGTTTTCAAATGTTCCATAAACGATGGTTTTTTATGCTCACATCTTATATTAATAATAATTTTGTTATAGTACAGCAAAATGCAGGAAAAGACAGTAAAGGATAGTAATCAAAATGAATGATTTAATTAAAAATTTATATGAATCTATATTGTATACAACTCAAAGTGAATTTAAAATTAATGACTTTTCATCATTTGCGGACTATGTGCGAAAGATTTACATTGATTTGTTGAGAAGGGAGTATGTTACAGAAACTTCAAAGTCTATGAAACTTTTGGAGATTGGGAGAACTGAACTTGACAATTTGATGCTTGAGATTATATTCTTAAATCTATATGAATATCTTACGTTGATTCTGCAACTATTAAAAAGTAAAGGTGAGCGTCATGAAGCGTATCTAATGTCATTAGATTTACCAGGAGAAGAATACAAAAAATATAGTGAACGTTTTAGAAAAAGAATGCAACCTAACAGATTAGGTTTAAATGGCATAAAGTCTTTTATATATACATGTAGCCATAATTATCATTTTGATGGAATTCCGCCAATTAAATATTACACCCCACGTTTATTAAAAGCGTATAGAGACGTATTATTTATTCATCGACAAGAGACAAATATTATAGATATATCTCCATACTATTCAGATATATTCACAGCACTTATGTATGAAAAAGAAACTGACTTTAATAATAATGAGTATATGGAAAATAAGAAACTTATAAAATCTTATCAGTTATGGAATTTTTCAAACAGTACAATATCTCAGATAGAAGATATATATAGTATGATTATTAGTTCTAATCACGCACTGCATGGTGATAAATTGGTACAGCTTCTTTTTATTGAAAAAATGTTTGGATTAATAAGTCTTTCGGAATTATTAACTAAAGACTGTAACAAAAATGAATATATTAAATTTGCTCATAGTATAACACTTATGAATTGTTTGGGATATTCAAGCTTTCATAAAACAATTATAAAAGAAATTGATTCGGAAACAGCAACTGCTTATGAGATGATGATTGATGAACATATTTATCCGATGTGTACCCAATGTATAACTATATGCATTAATGAGATTATACATTATATTGGCAGAATTGCGACTGAAAAAAGGATTGATTTTATTAACAGATTCCGCAATGCCTGTATAGACAAGATACAAAAGTCACCCATTGTAGCAGATAGATTGACATATAATATTGTAAGTAAAGTTAAACAGATAAAAAAATATAGAATTAAGACTTTAGATGACGACTTTGCTGTAAAATTAGTTAAAGAATTAAAATATCAATATACTAATAAGAATTCTGACTATGAAAAAGAATATGCTATCAAATCATTAATGCGTGATTACAAATTAGAATATAATATAGGCATTGATAATGTGGAAGTGTATGACTGTGGTGTTATAGATTTGACTTTTGATGAATATGATAATGAAGACACGAAATCACCTTTTTATAATTTCAGTGTTGGAATCGATAATGAAACCGATAAAAGAAATTATTAAAAAATCACGATTACCTAAAACCAAGAGAAATCGCAAAATACAGCGATTTCTCTTTTTATATCCAATAAAAATAGGACATGATGTTCTTGTCAATGAAATTTATTCTCGTCCAACGATATATACTAAAATATTTCTTTTTTGATAACAATATGATACTCTGGTTATAGCGCTAAGTATACAGAGCCTCTGTAAATTATTGTTTTTAATAAGGAGGTATAGAATGGCAGATGCACTTTCTAAATTGAATAGTATAACAGAAGAAGCGGAAGAGACTATTCCTTCGCTTATATCTAAGGCTGTGGACGAAGGTTTTCACCCATTTATATACAATGATGATTTGTATATTTATAAAAGTGGTGTGTATAATATTCAGACCAAAAAGGGAATGCTTGCAGAAATAAGGCATGTAATCCCATCTGAAACCTTAGATAAGATTTCTGTAAATGCACAAAAGAATGCCATCGAACTTGTTTTTGCTCGCGCAGAGAGGATTGACAGCATACCCAGACATTACGATTTGCTTAATGTGCGAAATGGGATATATGATATTCTCAATGATGTCTTGCTTCCGCATGACCCAAAATATAAAATGAATTATATATTACAGGTCAATTATAATCCCGAAGCAAAAGCAGAAAAGTTTATGACATTCATAGACAAAACCTTTAAGGGGCGGCAAAAGCTTATTGCAAATGTTCAGGAGACAAGCGGGTATTTGATTAGTGACTGTCCTCCCATAAAGGAGTTCATTCTGTTAAAGGGCGAAAGTAACACTGCAAAGTCAGCATATACTCAAATTGCAAAAAATATGTATGGATGGCAGTATATCAATTCTGTCACTATGAAGGATTTGACAAATGAGTACTACTTATCAACAATGTGCAGTAAAAAGTTAAACATCTGTGGCGAAAGTGAATCAACTGTTTTGAGGGATTTAACTATCATCAAGTAACTCACAAGTCCAGACGATTCAATGCAAGTTCGTAAAATCCGACAGGATACTAAACTGATAACTGACAAACCAAAGATGGTGTTTGCCTGTAATCATTATCCTGTTTTAATGTCGACAGTAGAGAATCTGGATGCCTTTTTCAACAGAGTACATATAATCCCGTTTGATAATATTGTTCCTAAGGAGGAACAAATTGAGGGATACGCAGATATGTTATTCCGAGAAGAAGGAGAAGGCATTTTGCTGTGGATGTTAGAAGGGTATCGTAGATTTTTAGCCAATGGTAAGAAATTTACTATTTCTAAGTGTATAGTTAAGGCTCAGGATGAGTACAGAAACTCATATAGGCTACCTGATTTGTTTGTAAAGGAAGCTATAAAGTTTTCACCGGACAAGAAGGTTTTTACATCTGAACTTACAGAACATCTAAAAGAATTTTGCGAGTATAATGACATTAAATACCGTCCGGAGTATCTTGAAGCGGTAAGACGTATTTTGCATACAAGAGGTATAGCAAACAAGAAGATACGTAAAGGTAAAAAAACTAAACAGGGCTTTGATGGCATCAAATTGCAGGAATACGAGGAAGACTGGACAGAAGGGGATTCAATACTTGATTTTTAATATGAATATAGTGGAACAGTGGAACAATGTTCCATTGTTCCACTATTTTTTCAGTAAAAAGAAGATTTTTCATCAAACAATACCATATAAATAGTACAGAAGGTAGGTGATATTATGCACATAAAGATTAATCCGCCGAGAGATAAAAAAATCTTTGAGTCAGAGCTGTTGAGGATACTTGCTAAAAAGCCGATAAATCACAGATAGTATATACATAAAAAGATAAGAGCCTCTGAATGCAGAGGTTCTTAAATTAAGGAAGGAGGTGCGGAAGCTATGAGAATGGCGGCATATTGTCGTGTAAGTACAGAGAAAGAGGAACAGCTTACATCACTTGAAAATCAGCGTGAATTTTTTGAGCAGTATGCTCAAAAGGAAGGAGATGTTTTAGTAAAGATATACGCTGATGAGGGTATCAGCGGCAAAAGCCTAAATAAACGTGATGCGTTTATGCAGCTTTTAAGAGATGCTGAAACAGGCGCATTTGACTATGCAGCAGTTAAAGATATAAGTCGATTTGCCCGTAATACCGCAGATTTTCTGCATGGCATCCGCACCTTAAAATCTATAGGTGTAGATGTTCGTTTTCTCTCAAATAATATGAAAGTTTTAGGCGAGAGTGAGTTCATTTTGACAGTCTTTGCAGCTTTGGCACAAGAGGAAAGCGCAAACTTGTCGAAACGTGTTATTTTTGGTAAACGACAGAATGCGAAAAAGGGACGTGTTCCAAACATTGTTTATGGCTATAACAAGATAGACACATACACACTTGAAATCAATGAACAGGAAGGCTATATTGTCAAGCTGATGTTTAAATGGTACATAGAGGGCGAAGGTACGAGACGGATAGCTATTAAGCTGAATGAGATGGGTATTCCTACAAAAAGGCAGGCTAAATGGATTCCTCGAACCATACGACGCATACTGCAAAATCCAATATACACAGGCAAAATTGTAAATAATAAAAGCGTAACAAAGGATTTTCTATTGGGTACGAGAGAATCAATACCTGAGGAAGAATGGTACATACATGACCGCCATGAGCTTAGAATCATCAGCGACGAGGATTTTGAGCTTGTACAGAAAAGAATGTCAGAAAGACAGGAGCAGTACAAAAATGATAATCCCGGAAACAGATATTCCAATCGTCATTTGTTTTCTAATCTGATTAAATGCGGTGAATGTGGAAAGAGCTTTACCGCAAAGGTTTATCAATGGAAAAACAGCTATGTGCGATACCGCTGCTGTATACATAATAATAACGGTAATGCTCACTGTACCAACAGTGTCAGTATTGACGAACAGGAGTTACTTGACGAGGTAAAAGCATACTTACTGACCGCAATAGAGGATAAAAAAGCCTTCACTGACAAGTTGATGAAACAGTATAAATCGCAAACATCAGATGTTGACATACATCATCTGACCGCCACAAGACAAACGCTTGAAAAGCGACGAAGCAAATTCAAGGAAATGTTTGCGGCAGATGTCATTACAATAGAGGAACTCAAAAAGGAAATGTCCGATATTGATGAGGGTATGAAAAGTATTGATGCGGAATTAAAGGAATATAACGAAATTCAGGAGAAAGCCGCGCATATTGATGATATTCATAAAGATATTGAAAAAATACTGATGCAGAATGAATATACCAATGACGATATGCGGCGGATAATAGAAAAAATAATAGTTTATCCCGATAAGTCGGTTGAAGTATTTATGAAATAAAGACCTGTTGTGAGGCAAATCACAACAGGTCTTTTAGCATATCTATTCTTTTTTTGATAGCATAACATATATTTTCACAACGTGTTTCATCAATGAATTTAGAACTGCTTAAAATTTTACTGCAATCTTCTTCAATGCCATCAAGCTTTGAAAAATCAATCCAAGTTAAATCGGTTACAAGGCTGATTTGCTTTGAATGAGCCGCCGCGAAAGGCTTGCTTTCATCATATTTAATCGGCTTTATATTTTTAGCTATCTGATTAAACCAAAGGCTTGTACCGCAATCAAACAGCGGCGCAAAGCCTATCCATTCAAGTGTTTCGGCATTTCGTATTACTCCGAAATTACGGAAATGACGGTCGCTGTTGGCGATAATATAATCAACCGCAAGCATATAGTCAAGGAATTTTTCTGTATTTTTAATACCCTGTGTTTCACAGCATTTTTTGAAATGATTGTATGATGATATATTTTTCTCTTTAGGCAGTGTTTCATATATACTGTATGCGCTTATAAGCTCCGTTTTTGGTGTAATAAAGTTTTCACATACTGACAAAGGCTGTTCATCATCAAAAATCAAATCATAGTCTACAAATGGCATATAATTTAATTTGCCCTGTATAACAGCCGCAATCTTTTCATTAAGCGGCTCTTGAAAAAATGGTGCGCTACCGGATTTCACAAGACAGCGTTTACCGTCAATTATAGACCATTTCTTTTTTAGCCATCCGTCTGAGGTGTTGTCAGGCGATATGAGCGAAAAACTATCGCTTTCGGTTGGATTGCCAAACAACGCATTTCCAACATCTTCACTGAAATCATTATCAAAAAAGTTAATGTCTTTCCACTGTAAATCCAGTCCGTCAGGCTTAAACCAATACTGGTCGGACAAGCTCAGACCATAGCATTTTAAAATCAATTCATCTTGGTGCGTAATTCCGATAAGGTCAAGAGCTTGATTGAGTCCTTGTCGGCTTGCCGGAATGGAACGTCCTTTATACCATTTATTAAACTTCCTTAAATTGATTTTATCGCTATCAGAAAGACCGAGAGGTATATGCTCGGGATTATATATTTTTCCTATACTTTCAATAGAAAAACTTGCGTCTGATATTTCAATTTCACAGACAGGTATTTCTTTGTGCATTAAAATGTATTTCATATAACCCCTCCTTTTGATTTGATAGCTATATTATAAACGGAAACACACTTTTTGTCAATCTTGTTTATGCTTGATTTTATCAGCCAAATATGATATATTTAGACTATAATAATTTCAGCAAAAATTTCACCTTTCCTTTTGTAGTCCGCAGTGGAGGTTGTAGATCCGATTGCATTGGGTGCAAAGCTGGTAGATGTAAGAGACAAGAGATCATGCTGCTGTGATGATGACTTTGATCTTGCATCTGTACCAGAATCTGTATGCAGAGTGTTTGATGACAGTTTTATTTTGGGCAATGAGGCAAAACGAGTATTTATTTCGCTTGGTGTATTCTCAATAATCAAGCTGGAAAGACACGTTCAGTTGCTTATACCGTCATATGATTTCTGTATTCCTCAGAAAGAATGTGTAGGTGCAACCGCCCCTACCCTGAATAGACCATATTTTTTCTTGTATATTTCTCCTGTAAATGATATAATAATCTCAACAAAAAAATTTATCTTATGACGGCAGCTTACCGCAGGGAGGATTTTATATGAAAAAGTTTCGCATTACCGCCATAATTATATCTATAACAACATTATTGTCTATAGTTAATATTACTGTATCGGCACAGGCGCCGACAGAAGTGTATACGTCTTTTATCAGAACCAGTCTGGGTCATTCAGGAGACGGAACAGCTCAGTCGCCGTATGCGTATTTTGAGGATGCCCTAAACGCCGTCGCGGATGGCGGCACTATTTATATTACGGATAATTCATTTATAAATTATATTGAAGGCTCTGCCGGAGCGCCTTTTGTAATCAACAAAAATGTTACAATCACTGCCGCACCGGGCAGGTCAATCGCTTACTTCGAAACGCGGACGCCCGGAATCGTATTGGGTGCGGACGTTACCTTCAGAGATGTCGTTTTAGAATTTCCCAACGGATACCGTCCCATAATATGCGCTAACGGATATTCTCTTACAATGGAAAATGTTTCATACTCAAACAATACAAACATAGTTCATCTGGCAGGCGGAGGAATGATGGGCTATTCAAATGCCGCATCAGGCACGCACAGTAAAATCATTGTAAAGGGAAAGCAATCAAAAATCGGCAATATTTACGCAGGAAGCATAAACGGAAGCTTTAACAATGATGTTGATATTCAAATTGAAAATGTAGTGGGAGCGAATATAGGTACAATATATGCCTGCGGCGCGCGGGAGGGATATTATGACGGCGACAACTTTTTCGACATAAATAATAGACCTAAATTTCCTGCGGCGAATGCGGAAGATTTTCCTGTAAATGGCTCTGTTTCTGTAAAATTAAACAATACGGGTGTACAAGCCGTATACGGAACTACGGGCGGACCTAAAGGAACCTCCGTATCGGTTTCAAGTGAATATTTATATTCCTGCACGTTGGACAATGTAAGCGCATTAACAGTAGAAAAAGGGAGTTTTAAGCCTTACTCTGTTAATGACGGAGCGGATATTACAATAAAAGACGGCGCAACGCTTGACATAAGTGATATTGATACGCCGGAGGTAAAGAATTTTTACGGCGGCGGAATATTAGTGATGAATTATGACGGCTTGCTTACTGTTAACGGGACATGCAGCGGCGAAACAGAATTCAGAACCCAAGGCGGAGGTCAGAATAATTCATATATTGTTCAGCCTGAACGTATGTATATAAAAACTAACTCAGGAGACGGAACTTTTACATTTAACCCATACTATACTCAGCAAGGTATGACGTTTGACAAAAAATCAGACGGGTGGTATACAAGCGCCGCGCCTGAAATTGAAGCGGATATTTTAACCGCTTTTGATTTGGAAGATGATATTTTATTTGTGTCGGAAACGGAAATGAATGGTAACGGTCAGGACATTAATACTGTTTGCGAATTTACAGAAAATTCTCCGTCTAAATATTTATCCTTTATTCCGCTTGATTACGAAATTTCGTATAAGGGTAAGCATTATTCTGCCGCGTCAGATTTTTATGATGATTATTATGAGGGTAATTTTAATAATTTAAGTATAAATTTTATGCCCTCTGATAATGTAATTACTGTTTCAAAGTTTTCAACTATGCACGGTTTTTTCGATTACATTGAGCCGGGTATTTATGATATTGATATTACAGCTCCAACAGATACGGGAAATGTTACACGTTCGTTAAGACTTGTGGTACTGCCGGATAGCGAGGAGGAATATAAGGGTTTTATTGTAACGGACACCAACGGAAACATGCGCGTTACTTATATAAATCCAAAGGATACGAATATTGAAAACGCTAAGATGATAGCTGCGGCTTATAAATGCGGAGTTTTGCAGTGGATTGACGTATCGGAAGATGATGTCAACATTAAAGTCGGAGAACACCAGACATTTGATTTCAATATATCCGATACGGATTATGATACGGTAAAGCTTTTCATCTGGGACAGCGTTTTGGGAATGAAACCGTATGACTCCTATACATTTTCGGCTGATAATACAAAAGAATAATACATTTCTTCTTGACAACTGCTAAAATACATTATATAATAAGTACACCTACAAGTGTACTTATTGTTTTTATGAGGAGAAAATATATGAGTAAGATTATAATTTATCACGGCAGTGAAAAGATAATAGAACAGCCAACATTCGGAGTGGGTTCGTCACGCAATGATTATGGACGCGGATTTTATTGTACAGAAAGTGAAGAATTGGCAAAAGAATGGGCGTGTTCAAAAAATAATAACGGCTTTGCGAATAAATATGTGCTTAATATAGACGGATTATCCATACTTAATTTAAACAGCAAAGAATATAACATTTTAAATTGGCTTGCGGTACTTACAAGCAACCGCACCTATTGGGAAAACAGCGCTATTTCCGAAACGGCAAAGGATTATTTAAGGCAAAATTTTATGGTTGATACATCGGGTTATGACATTATAACAGGTTACAGAGCGGACGATTCGTATTTTTCCTTTGCTCAGGACTTTGTATCGGGCGCAATATCCTATCAAAAGCTGTCGGAGGCTATGCGATTGGGAAAACTGGGAGAGCAAATTGTTCTTATGAGTAAAAAGGCATTTGATTCCGTAAAATTCATAGACGCAATTCCTGCTGAGAGCAATATCTATTTTCCGAAAAAAAATCAGCGCGACAGAGCGGCAAGAAAAGAATACAGACAGCAGAAAAAGCAATCCGCTGATGTGTCGGAGTTATATATAATTGATATTATGAGAGAGGAGATAAAACAAAATGACCCGCGCTTATTCTGACGATTATCTATATTACGCTCAAAAAAATATGGGACATATGCTTGATTTTGCGGTGAACAGCTGCGATATTGAGCCTGATAAATTTATCGCTATGTTTCTTACGTCAAGCGTTGCGGAGCAGTTTGAAAGCGGCAATTCGGCATATCTTACGGGTATGAGCGGATGCGAGTTAGTAAGAGTAATTGTAAAAGAAACCACAGACACAGAAATCACAGCGGAGGATAACATTTATATTGACAAATCCCCCGAATACTGGACAGGCTGGGCGGTTTGTTATTATCAATGGTATTCGTGCAGACCTTTTAAGAACATTTTTGATGCTGTTTCCGTAAATACTGTAATCGGAATGTATAACACCTTGCATGAAGCGGATATTTCAAAATTTACAGAAACTATGGACAAGCTTATATCCGATTTTTACAAGGAAACAGCGCTTGCAAGACAAAGAAAAAATGCGGGAATGACACAATCGGAACTGGCGGAGGTATCAGGAGTAAGTGTTCGGATTATTCAAAAATACGAGCAAAAAAAGAACGATATAAATTCGGCAAAGGTGTCAACACTTTTGAGCTTATCGAAAGCATTGCATTGTAAAATTGAAGATTTGATGGAATATTAGGGTGTATCGAAAGGATACACCCTGTTTATATCTCCATATTAATAATAATATTCCTCTGACCGCTTTGACCGGTTATTTCACCAATAATAATTGAATCAATAAATTCCTGCACAATAGGAATTGTAAGCGTGTCAATATGTGTGTATTTTTTTAAAATACTCTCCTTATCCTCCTGATTGAGTATTGACTGCTTTATTTCCGCAATTTCCTCGTCGATAGCCGCAATACGCTTTTGATATGTCTCTTTTTCTTGCAGATAGTCGTTTTGAACCTCCTCGTATATTGCGCGGTCAACAACATTATCGGTATAGGCTTTAAGTAGATTTTTTAAGTTTTGGCGGCTGTTATTAAGCGCGGTGGCAAGCTCCTCTTTTCGCTTAATACAATCAGATAATTCTTTTTCAAGACGGTTTGAAATTGTTACATTTTCGCTTAGATATTCGCCGTTTATATACATTGACAGTGTTTCATTAATTTTGTCAATCACAATCTTTTCAAGTGCGTCAATACGTATTCGTTTGTTATTATCACATTCGCCTGTTGAGGTCGCTCTGTAGCAGCGGAAATACTCAATGCCGCCCGACTTGCATTTATACATTTTGGAACCGCATTTTTCACAAAACACCTTGCTTGACAGCGGATGTTTTTTACCGTTCTCACCGTTTCCCGATTTGCGCCGCGTTTTGCGGATTTCCTGCACTTTATTCCATAATTCCTCGTCAATGATGGCTTCGTGCATATTTTCTACCTTGACATGACATTCCTTTGGCAGATTGCGTTTCTTTTTTGTTCTGAAATTCACAACCGTACTTTTATGGTTGATAATAGTTCCCCGATAAACCTCGTTTGTCAAAAATGTCCGTACCATATCACGCGTCCATTTGCCTAGCTTCATATGACGGTCATACATTCCGTCAACTTTATACCCCTGTTGTTTTTTGTATTCTGACGGAATGAGATAACCTCTGTTGTTGAGATATTGGGCGATTTCCAGATATGTATGTCCTGCCGCGGTCATTTTAAAAATCGTCTGTACTACCTTTGACGCATCGGAATCAATAACAAGATGATTTTTGTCATTCGGGTCTTTCTTGTAGCCGTATGGCGGCATTGAGCCGAAAAACTGCCCTTGTTTGGATTTTTCCTCGAAGCTCTTGCGAATATTCGATGACAGCAAATCAAGCTGTTCCTCGTCAAATATAGCGTGTACGCGGCTGTTCAGCTTTGAGCCGGCTTGGTTTGTGTCAATATTATCAACAAGAGAAACAAACCTTATGCCCTTTTCCATAAAGAGATTATGAACATAATCCTCAATGTACTTGCTGTCGCGGGCAAAACGGCTTTGAGTTTTGACAAGCACAACATCAAACTTTCCTGCTTCCGCATCATTTATCAGACGGTGAAATTCGGGTCTGCCTCTATCGCTTCCCGACCAATCCTCGTCAATGTAATGGTCGTAGATTTGCCAGCCTTCCTCCATAGCCTTGTTGTCCAAAATCATACGCTGATTTTGTATGCTTTCGCTTTCTTCATTCCCTTTGTCGCTATCTTCCTTGCTTAGTCTTATGTAAATCGCAACAGTATCCATTCCTGCACCTCCTTATGAAAAATGCAGCGGCAATATGCCGCCGCATTTTCAGATTTTCCGTGCGTTTACCGCTAAGTTTATAATGCCTGCCAGCTTCTTGCTGACTACATATTTTCGCTCCTGTTCGTCTCTCGTTTTATAGTTCACTTTTACAGTGTAAGTCTGTGCCATAATTCGCACCACCTTTCCATTACAATATATTTTGCATAAAAATATTGTATGATTGAATTTGATAGCTTTTCGGCGTATTAACTATATAAATTCAATTCTTTTTGCGTATATAACCGGTCAGACCGGTTTTTTGTCCGGTATTAATTCAATGCCTCGTAATACTCGTATATATCCGTCATTTGTATTAATTCTGTCCTGTTTCACAAAAGCAAAATTCGCAACCTGATTAACAAAGGGTTTTTCTTTTGCCGGAATAAAACTATTTTCATTACAGAATGATTTATAAACTTTATATAAATCATTTCCGCGCACATAACCGTAAGGGTCAATGGAAATACAATCCGATTTTATGAACTCCTCAACTGAATTGACAGTGCTAATATTTTTAAATGTAATATTCAGCAGCTCCTCAGACAACTCACATTTAGAAAATTCAAAGTTGTTTTCTATCAATCTGCGATATGCTCTCATAGCTTTTTTGATTATGTAGTCCTTTTCTTCAAGAAGTTTTTCTAATAAATCAGGGTCTTGCTGATTTTTTGGCACTTGATTTAAGAAAGGAATAATCAACATTCTGTTTCTGATAGAGCTGCTGTCCTCTTTAATGCTTATATGAGGTAAAGAATTTGACGCGAATAATAGTTTTATTCTGTCGGGACGTATTTTACAAAATCCCGCATACTTTCCTTCCGCCTCTATATAGTCCCTTCCGCCGCTTGTCAGACGTTTTAAAACGCCGAGATTTTTTAACTCAACTGCGGAATTATCAAGACTTGTGTTAAGCATTTTTCCATATAATCTAGCAACTGAATATTTATCTCCTAACCGTTCTAATGCTATATGGGAACAGTTATTTAGTCCTACAAGATGTTCAGCCAAGCTGCCGTAAAGGCTTTTTCCTGTATCTGTTGGACCAAACAGTAGGAAGAATTTTTTATACAATGATGTGGGCGAAAGAATCGCGCCCAACACCTCCCATAATAATGCTTTTAGTTCTTCGTTTCCTCCGCTGATAAAATCAAAAAACTGTTTAGTTGTTTCTTTTTTACTTGCGTTTGATTTATCAAAGGTTATATGGTTATATGTTGTAATATAATCCTCCGGTTCAGCATCTCTGAATCTTCCTGTGTTTACATTGTATATGCCATTCTCAAAAACAACCTCTTCAATGGGGTGTTCAAATGAATCAATATCCTTATGAATATAGGATGTAGTTTCTATGTGATAAATAACTCCATTCCAAAAGGATTTAGATTTGGCTTGTAATTCAGCGGATACTATGTCCTTCATCATTGCGATTAATTTTTTTGTATCTAATACATTGTATGCAACATTTTCAAATGTCCACAGTTTTTCATCACTATAAACAAAATTAAATCTTTGTAGCATATCATTTGCTGTTTCTGCTTCGCTGATGCTTGCTGGCTTGGCGGATTGAGTTTTCGTTTTTTTCTCTTTCGCTTGAAACTTCGTATCATCATTATCATAAAAGGGTAATGATGATATAGGATATGGATTTATATACTGATGTTCAGAATCGTCAAAATCTTTCTCTTCATCAACAAAATCTTCTGTTTGTATTGTCTGTAATTCCATATAATCATCTATGATATTTTCTGCTTCTTCCTCCCCGTCATAAAACGGAGAAGAAGAAACAACAGTCATACTAATATTTTTAGATTCATTATTCATAGTAGTTGACCTCCTGATTGTCAGTTTCATCCTTTAATTCTTTAATATTTTTAGGATAAAATCTGTTCATACATAAGTCAAAAACTGGCTTTATGGCAGTTTCATCAAATATCAGCTGAGAAATATTTGAGCCGTCAAAATATAAAAAACGTGTTGCATTTTTTATATTCGGTTCAAAAAATAACGCAAGAAAATCAAGATTAACAAATCGTCCATCAATTATACAATAAACTGTATTGTTTTTTGCCCACAAATATAATTGAAAATTATTAAAATTGAAATTTCCTGTCGATGTATCAGATGAATATGTATCGAGTGCAATACAATCGTCTCCGCTCCCCGCTAAAATAGCAACTTTGGGTGAACGGGTAACGATTCCCTGATATTTCATTACTCTGGAATCTTCATTGAGTTGCATGATAATAGCTGTATTGTTGTTTGACTTTCCGGCTTTATCTGCAATTTTTAAAAGCATTTCCTCTTCTGAATTATAAGTAATATTTTTAAAAAATTTCATAATGTATTCTCTCCTTTTGATTTAAGACTTTTCTGCCAATTGACAAAATCATTA
>CAJTPP010000068.1:0-2454 GCA_910578235.1 uncultured Clostridia bacterium
CCGTGAGTTTCTCCTGCCGTAAAATATCTAAGCATCTCTTTTCTCCATTCATATCAATAGTCGGTATTATTAATATTATAATACCCACAATATAATGTATATACATTATTTATTTTATCACTTTTTTGAGTTTTTTTCAAGCATTATATAGGTATTTTTCAAAAAACATAAAAAAATCCGCCAGGCGCACTTCCCTGACGGATTTAATTTTTATCTTGTCAGATAATTATATATCATTACAGCGCTCTCAGCTCTTGTAATTTCACGATTTGGATTAAAGTTTCCGTTTTCGTCACCGCTCACAACTCCCATAGCTGACAGTAAAGCGGAATATCCTTTATTTTCCGTCACGTCTTTAAACGGTGAAACATATATATCATTATATTTGGCATATTCATCCGCGCCGATAGCTCGTATCATATATACTGCCGCTTTATCACGCGTTATTATAGAATTATCATCACGTTCATTTTCCGAAATAATGTCTTTTCTAAATGAGTTTCTATACACGTAATCAGACTGTTCTTTATCATTTCTCAGCACCACTACTCCACCGTCATAAACAGATGTAAGAAGCGCGAGATAGTCTTTTTGAGTTATCTTTTCATCAGGCTTGAATTCTCCGTCTTCAAAACCAACGCCGTAATACGCAAGCTCATTTATATACTTTTCAGCATAATGACCGTTTATATCCGAATATTCTATATCATTCTTACCGCCTTTTATTTCCTCATTTCTGTAATTCACATATGTGCCTGTAAAAGGATTTATGCTTACACTCTTATGTGCATAAACAGGAATTATATCCATAGCATTTTCAAGACTTCTGGCGATATATATCATCTCATATCCGTCTTTATCAAACATAACCTTTTCCGCGTCGCTTACACTCATAGCGTCATCTGTTGACGGAAATTCCGTATCCGTATATGTTATTCTGTATCTTGTTAAAATATCGCCGTTATATTCAACCTCTGCCGTATCGCCCTCTACCCGTATGTCGTTTACATATCTCTCGTAACTGTTTCTTTCCTCGTTATATTTATATTCATCCGCCTTGCTGCCTGCAAATGTTCTTAAAACATCGTCATTTTTAAATACCTGGTTGTTTTTATCTTTTACCATAAGTCTGTTATAGCTCAAAATACTGCCTGTTTTTGCATCGGCATAAACAGTAATATAAATATCATTATCTCTGTCGCGCATATTTATCGCATATCTATACTCATCTTTATTATATGACTTTGAAAGATTAACACTATCTGTTAACGCTGTCTGAGGAATATTCAGTATTTCATTATTACGAAGCTGTTTTTCAATATCCTCTTTAGAAATAAGGCCTTTTACATTTTCAAGTTCTTGTATTTCCTGTACCGATAGTCCGCTGTCCCCCGACACATCCTCTGCTTCAGACTTTGCAGAACCTGCCGACATTACATAATTTCTGTTTTCTTTCGCGCTCAAATCAACTACTTCACCTGTAAGAGCATTGATATACTTATTATAATCATATTTTTGAACATATACCGGGTAGGCAATATCTTTGCCGTCATCATCCGTATATGTTCTGTAAATCATCTCCAGACCGAGTTTTTCACTATACGTCTTTTTTGCGTCCTCTAAACTTATAGCATTCTCAATCGACGGAAATTCAAGAGGGACATATCCTATTGAACAACTGCCGATTTTTCCGTTCTCGCCGTCCACACTTATATAACCCTCATCATTAAACCGAATACCGTTCACATATGTCTTTACAGAAAAATTATAGCTTCTGTTATGAAGACTTCTGTCGGAACTATCCTCAACCTTTAATTCATATGGAAAATCAGGATTTAATTTTTCAAGAAAATCCTCCGCGCTTTTTTTAGCGTCCTCCTTTGACATAGACGGTATGCTTGGAGACTTTGTGTATGATCCCTCGCTGTCATTTCTGTATGAGCTTATTATTCCGTTATCATAACACTCTACATCTACATACTTATATGTATCGCCGCTCTTAGTTCTCCATTCAAAATCATAAAGCGTCATATTATTATTCGCTTGTGCACCGCTTGAAAATTCTGTACACTCTTCCGGAATACTTATTCTGTTCTTAACGCTTTCCAGCACTGTCCTCATATTATTATCTGAATTTTCAGCAAACACCGCAGGTGTCAGCACGGAGACAGCTACAGTAACCGCCGACATAATTGATACTAATTTTTTCATCTTATTTTCCTCCTTTTTGTATGCGCTATTTTAACCTTTCACATATAATACTTTTAAGAACAGTAAAAGGTTGCATAAAATTAAAAATTTTTTTATTTTTTTCCTGTCTCAGCAAAAACGGGCTGCATTCAGCCCGCTTTCATCAAAATTTTCCGCTTGCTCCACCGCCGCCAAAACTGCCGCCTCCACCTGAAAACCCTCCGCCGCTTCCTCCGAAGCCGCCGCCGAAACCACCATTTCCAA
>CAJTPP010000068.1:2475-6530 GCA_910578235.1 uncultured Clostridia bacterium
CGCGTCTGCGGTAATGTCCGTTTCCGCCGCCCCGGCCATTATGTCTGCTCGCAATAATCCACATTGTGATTATAATTGCCGCAATGATTATTGAAACCATTAAATCTGCCATAGGTTCAGTATCGTCTTCCTCATATGGCGAAGGATTTTCAAGCTCGCCGATTATATCGTCATAAATCTGCCTTATTCCACCGCTGTAATCCCCTGACGACAGCATATCTGAGGCATTTCTTATAAAACGTCCGCACTTTCCGTCGTTAAGCACGCCTTCAAGCCCATATCCGACTTCAATGCGTATATCGCGGCTATCAATAACAAGCAGAATAAGCACGCCGTTATCCGCGTCCTTATCGCCTATCCCCCACTTACGCGCCGTTTCAAGAGAAAATTCCTCCGGCGCTTCACCGTCAATTGAATTAATGGTCAGCACCACTACCTGCGGACCGCCTCCGGCATTATATTCCCTGCCTCTGTCATATATATAATTTTCAGTATCAGTATCTATAACATCCGCATAGTCATTAACAAAAAACCGGTCGGTCGCCAATGGTATCTCAGTTTTCGCAAAAACGCATATATTAATCGCCGCTATAATTATTACCGCTGATAACAGCACATATTTAAATCGTTTTTTCATATCAGTCAAAATCTACCGAGGGAACACTCTGCGCGCCCTCATCAGCGGCAAAAAGTTCCTTTTTCTCAAACCCAAGCATACCGGCGAAAATATTTGTCGGGAATGAGCGTATTTTTACATTGTATACCTGCACAACATCATTGTAATCCTTACGAGCGACACCTATACGGTTTTCCGTCCCCGCAAGCTCATCCTGCAACGAAAGAAAATTCTCATTAGCTTTCAGTTCAGGATAACTTTCCGAAATAGCAAGCAGTCTACTCAGAGCCGATGATAATTCACCGTCAGCCGAATTCACTTCATCCACCGTAGCGGCTCCCGCAAGACGTGCCCGGGCATCTGAAACAGCTGTATATACCTCTGTTTCATGAGCCGCATAACCTTTTACCGTGTTAACGAGATTTGGTATAAGATCCAAGCGTCTCTGAAGCTGTACCTGAACATTCGCAAAAGCTGTATCAGTTTTTGCCTCCAAATTCACAAGTCCGTTGTATCCGCCTATAAACAGGCCTGCTATCAGTAAAACTGCCGCTATTACTATAATTATAACTAAACTTTTCTTTTTCATTATTTATCTCCGTTTCTTATTTTGCCAGTTTAAAGGCATCCTCAATTTCATTTATTTCCTTATCATTAATCGCCACAACATCACCCAGATCCTTTGCCGCTATGATAGCTTTTGCGCTGTATTCGGCAACCTCCAGACGATCAAACGCGTTAAGAAGCCCGCTGCCTGTAACAATTACACAATCATTCTTAATTATTGCTATAGGCGTATTTTCTTTAAATACTGCGGCGGTTTCCTTAGGGCGCATATAATTTGCGCCGAATTCCAGTTTTGGAATAGTGCGCATAAGAATATAGCTTTCCGGAATTGTCCTCGAATCAAGCGGTTCATCCGTCACAGCAAACGCCATTATACACGGAGGATGCGCTATAATAATTGAATTTATATGCGGATGCTGTCTGTAGATCTCCTTATGCAGTTCCACACTCTTTGACGGGATTTTACCCAATTCTTTTAAGTCACCGCTTATTTTCACAATATCCTCAGGCTCCAGATACTTTCTGTCTGAGCCAGTCGGCGTTATAATAAAATTGTTGTCATCAATCCTCTGCGAAAAAGTTCCCTGTGTGCTTGTAAAAAGCTGCTGATTATACGCGCGCTTTATAAGCTTGCATATTTCATTACGCATTGCCTTTTCCTCGCTGCTTATATTATGCGCGACAAACTCATCCATGGACACGTTCTGTCTAGACTTATACCATTCAATCTGATCGAAAGTAAGCGGTGACGGCGTGCCTATATTATTCGCGTCAATTTCAAGACGCGCGCTGAAATCAAGCGTTTCAAACGATTTAAAAGCGTCAAACATAGATTTTGCGCCGATAACAACACCATGATTTTCAAGAATGACAGTATTAAAGCCTTTTGCGAATTCCTCACTTATTTTCTCTCCGAGATCTGCACTTCCCGGCAGTCCGTACTTAGCCATACCAATGTCTCCGCATGAGAACTTGACATTAGGAATAAGGCTTGTATCAGGCAGCTTTCTTACAATCGAGAAAGCCACAAGAGCCGGCGGATGCGCGTGCAACACAGCTTTTAAATCAGGTCGGCTCTTGTAAATATGCTGATGAAAAGGATATTCACTTGAAGGTTTATGAATTCCTATAATTGTGCCGTCAGGCTTTATCCTTACTATATCATTTCTGGTAAGACTGCCTTTGTCAATCGAGCCGGGCGTTATCCATATATCACCGTTATCGTCCAGAATAGAAAGATTTCCTCCTGATGTGGTAGTCATGCCGTAGCCATAAATCCTCTCCATAAACATAACAAGCTGGTCAGCAGGATGAATCATGTCTAAATTCATTGTTATCCCTCCTTGATTTATTATTATATATAACCAGTATTTATACAATTTACACAATTACATTTTACAACAACTGGATTACTTTGTCAATATAATATATTCTGTTATATAGAAAACAGACTGTCATATTATATAACAGTCTGCGCAAACTCCTATATGCAATTATCTGCCCGGCTTAAAGAAATCGGGAACATCAATATTTCCCATTCCGGGTTTCAGTCTTCTATTGAAGATAGAATTTTCATCACCGTCTGAAACGGAAGACGTATAAGACGGATTTTTTCTGTCCGAAGCATTTCCCGAATTAAATCTCGGTGTAAGCTTTTTCATATCTGCGGCACCGTTTTCCTTTGCGCGTCTCAAAGAACCGTCAAGACCCGTCGCAATAAGCGTAACCTTAATTTCGTCCTTAAGATCATCATCCATCGCAGTACCGACAATAATATTCGCTTCCTCACTTACCATATCGCGCACAATGCTTGAAACCTCACCCATATCGACAAGCGAGAACTCGCTGCCGCCGGTAATATTAAGAAGCACATTTTCAGCGCCTTCAATGCTCGTTTCAAGAAGCGGACTTTCAATCGCCGCGCGAACCGCGTCTGAAGCGGCGTTTTCACCTTTACCGATACCAATACCCATATGAGCCACTCCGCTGTCTTTCATAATTGTTCTAACATCAGCAAAGTCACAATTCATAATACCGCGCTGGGTAATTACTTCAATAATTCCCTGTACTCCCTGACGAAGCACGTCATCCGCCAATTTAAAGGAATCCTTTATCGTAACCTTTTTATCAGCGATTTTAAGCAGCAAATCATTCGGAATAGTAACAATAGCGTCAACCTTTTCCGCAAGGTTCTTGATACCCTCTTCCGCATTTCTCATTCTCTGAGGTCCTTCAAAGAAGAACGGCTTTGTTACAACTGCAACTGTCAGAACACCGAGAGATTTAGCAGCCTCCGCAATGATAGGAGCGGCGCCTGTGCCTGTTCCGCCTCCCATACCTGCCGTTACGAATACCATTTCGGTATCCTTTACAAGGTTTTTGATTTCATCCTTTGTTTCCTCCGCAGCCTGTCTGCCAATCTCAGGCTTCGCACCCGCGCCCAGACCATTGGTTAATTTATTACCGATCTGAAGCACTGTAGGAGCCTTTACGTTTGCAAGCTGCTGAGCATCTGTATTCACACAAATAAATTCAGCCTTAGTCACACCTGCTTCAATCATACGGTCAACAGCGTTATTTCCGCCGCCGCCTACACCGATGACCTTAATTCTGGCACCGTCTATTGTGGTGTTTTCTTCTAAATCAATAGGCATTCCACTCATCTAAATATCCTCCTTCGTAGTTTTACCCCATAAGCATTATAGGGAAATCTCCGCATATATATTATTTTACTATGTTTTGTCAACTTATTCAATAGTTTTTTCCAACAAACTTTTTAAAAAAGCGAATAATTATACACAATATTATTGATAATTTTCAAACTTTTTTTGTGCATTTTATCTTTTAAGGTGTATAAATCGCTTTTCCCGTC
>CAJTPP010000068.1:6566-13147 GCA_910578235.1 uncultured Clostridia bacterium
TGCCTCGCGCATTTTCCGCCAGAGAATTACTCATAACAGTCTCTCTCAGAAGACGGATTTTACGTTCAATATCAAGCTGACTGCCGCACAAAACAGTAAGTCTGTTATCATAATTAAGCTTAATATCTGTCAGACTGCTTATATCTATTTCAATAACCTTATCAAGAATACCTGTTATTTCAAGTGTTGAAATGATTGACGATGCAATATTTACTTTGTCAGCCTCTCCGCTTTCCATGATACTGCCAGCTTCATAGCTTTTCACAGCCAATCCCGTTATTACGGGTAAGCCCCCCGGCACAGCGCCGTCGTCTGAAAGCACTCTGAGCTGATTGTTTACAAGCACATTTCTGTCATTTGCGCGTATCACAGCAGCGGGTGTATATTCTGTTACTACTACCTTTACAGTTGGCGGAAATATTTTTTTCTGAATATCCACTGTATTTATATAAGGAATAGTTTTCAGCGCTTTCTTTATTTTACCGCTGCCTGTGCGGAAAATATTTTCGCCAACGAGCGGCTTGAGCTTTTCCTGAAACTGTTCCGCTCCAACGAGACTGTTTCCGTCTACTGTTACCGAACGTATATTAAACAGCGGGGTCATAAACAGCAACACTATAACAACCGCCACCGACGCTATCAGTATAATCAGCGCTCTGATACGCTGGCGTTTAAGTCTGCGCTGTTTTTGACGCTTTTGATAGCGCACCTTATGCTCCAGATTGCTCATAGAGCGTCTTTTACCGCTATCTGCTTCTTTTTCCGCATTACGCCCTGTTTTACTCTGTGACACTGCCTTATCATATTCAGTTGTAGCTTTTGTAACCTTTCTCCCGCCTGTTTTCACAAGACGTATGTTACTTTTTCTTTCATCCATAATGTCACCCTGAATTATTCACGTCTTATCTTCGCCCCGCAGGAGTGAAGATATTTTTCTATATTTTCATAGCCCCTATCAATAAATTCTGTTCCGCTTATTGTTGTCGTGCCTGATGCGGCAAGCGCCGCAATTACAAGCGCCGCGCCTCCGCGAAGCTCCCTCGCCACAACATTTGCCCCCTGAAGACCATTCACGCCGCGAACAACAGCGCTTCTTCCCTCAACCTTTATGTCAGCACCCATTCTTGTAAGTTCATCCACATGCTGAAAACGATTTTCAAATATATTTTCCACAAAAACACTCGTACCCTTCGCCATTGTTGCCAGAGCCATAAACGGAGACTGGATATCAGTCGGAAAACCAGGATACGGAAGAGTGCGGATAGTATGTACGCTTTTAAGTTTTTCCGGCGAAGTCTGTATTATTTTATCCCTTTCACACCGGATCTTTACGCCCATTTCTTTAAGAACATGCAGCATCGCTCCCATATCCGACGAATTAACGTCTCTCAGACATATTTCTCCTCCCGTAATAGCGGAAGCCGCAAGATATGTAGCCGCTACAATTCTGTCAGGCATAATTGTATGCTCTGCTCCCCGTAGTTTTTCAACACCTTCAATTGTTATTACACTTGTTCCTGTTCCATGCACTTTTGCTCCCATATTAGTCAGAAAAATACCAAGATCAACAATTTCCGGTTCACGCGCCGCGTTTGAAATCGTTGTTGTACCGTTTGCGCACACCGCGGCAAGCATGACATTTTCTGTCGCTCCGACACTCGGAAAATCAAGATGTATATTCCCTCCGCGCAAAACATCCGCACTGCACTTTATGTATCCGTGCTCCTCCTGAATATCCACACCCATTTCCCTGAGCGCTTTCAGATGAAGATCAATAGGTCTAAGTCCTATAGGACACCCGCCCGGCATACTTACAACCGCCCTTTTGCACCGTGAAATTATTGCTCCGAGAAATATTATGGACGATCGCATTTCACGCATAAGATCTTCGCATATTCTGCAATCACACATTCCTCTTGTATCAACGGTAACCGTTCCGTTTTCCCTCTTAACACGGCATCCAAGCCGCTCCAGTACAAGATCCGTCTTGTCAACATCACGAAGATCAGGACAATTTTTTATGACGCTTTCATCGTCCGCCATAACAGTTGCAGCAAGTATCGGCAGCACAGCGTTCTTCGCGCCCTGCACGCGAATTTCTCCGCTTACCCTCTCACCGCCGTCTATAATTAGTTTACCCACTTTGAACACCCCGCATTATAATATATTTTCATATCTTATAATACGAAATATCTAAAATTCTGTTACAGCTATATCAGTATAGCATACTTTCCGCCATTTTTTAAGTGTTGACTTGTAAATATAATATACCTTTAATATCAATGTAATAATGCAGAATTTGTCGTAAAAAGCGCATACGCAAAAACGGCGGATAGTCCACCGTTTTTATAGAAATTATATTTCAGAGTTATACTTATCAACAAGTCTGGTATATTCAGCTTTCGTTATAGGCATAACGGTACCATGACGGTATTTTGCGTCAAAATCAAAGTCTTTGGCAGGAGTGAATGTGCCCTTTGTAATATCATCTGTAAAAAACGGCTTGTATCCCTGTCCTTTTGAATAATAATCAAGCAGCAGACACCACTTTTTCTCTCCGTTCATTTTATAAACTGTAGGCCCCTCATAACCCGTCATATCACCCAAAGTGTATGTGTGCACATCTGTCCAAGGGCCGTCCAAAGACGCACTTTTCATCATATTTACGGATGATTTGCTTTCATTCTTCGTAAACCGATAGTAAATGCCGTCATAGCTTGTAACAGTAGTATCTATATTACTTATACTGCCGCCGTCTATAAATATTTCGGGATTTGAGAAAACTTTAAAATCTTTCGTATAACTTCTGTACATACGCTGCACCTTATAGTCGTCATCAGCCGTTTTTGACGCCCAGAATACCATATACGCTTCTTTTTCAAAATCATATACCGCCTCGGGCGCCCACGCGCAGCCGGCATTATCCTTAGCAACAGCCGTCAGCCTCGCTTCACTCCAGTCCACAAGATTATCACTTTCCCATACAACAATATTTTTTGATCCCGACCGCTGACATTTATCCCACATATCTTTATCACCGTGTCTGTGATGTATGCTTAAATCGGTAGCTACTATATAGAATTTACCATTCTCACCGCGTAAAACATATGGATCCCGCACTCCCTTTTCTCCAACTTCGCTTGTAAGCACCGGCTTCCCTCCGTTAAGAGTTTTCCATACAATTCCATCCGTTGATACTGAAAAATATATCTGCTCACAATCCGGATTTTCTTCTTCCCCCACAAAATGAGCGAATAAATACGCGCTCATTTCTTTTTCTGTTTTAATACTCACTGTATTATTTCTCTCCCTCTTAATAGTTTTAATGTATCTTTCTACAATATTTAATATAAAATATTATCACACAGACATCATCTATTTGTCAAGAGATGAGGCGTAAGTTATTATATCTCCGTCAAAATTATCATAAGAAACAACTCGTTCTCTCGCGGAATTATAATCACCTGTAATCTCTATTGATCCCAAAGTCACAGAATTGTCAATTGTTCCTGTCACCATAGTATCTTCCATACCGCCCGCTGCGGACACCGATACTTTGCCCGTGCCGTCAATAATAATTTCAACCGCCTTATTATATCCCACATTATTTACATACGGCTGACCGCTCGCATTCCAGCCGTTAGCTCAGGCCTTACTTGTTCCCGAATTACTTCTGCTCTGAGCAATTGTCGGCGCAGAAAGCACATTCTTTCCGTCTATGCGTATCTGATTGAAATTATATCCGCCGCCTGTCATATACAGCGCAACAAGCTCTTTACCATTCGCGTCTTTAATTGCAAAAATGTTTTCTCTGCCATTATTTTCCCAGCCGGCGAACATATTAAACGCAAGTCTGAACCTGCTCTTTTCCGTCAGCGTCACAGGTTCTTTCAGTACTGCCGCCGCTTTTGACTTTACAGGCACAAATACATTTCCGAAACGTTCCAGTCCTGACGCGTAAATCTGATTTCCATTATCCGTAAGCGATCCCGAAACAGCGCCGAATATATTAACGTCACTTTCAAAATTATCAGTAAATTCTTCTAAATCTGTAATATACGGTTCCGCCGTATACATAGGCTTCATATTATCCCATATATAAACCCTATATGCGCATCCGCTAAAATCACCGCTTATCTCCTCAGATTGTTTATTTTCTGAAATATATCTGAGTTGATTATCGTTATCATATATCGCAAAGTATTTTGTATATACATCCAATTCCGGTGAAACCTCATAAGTATATGAAAGTTTCTTTGTGTCAGCCTCAAATTTATTTACAACAACCGATGTATCAGTCAAAAATTCTCCATCAATTAAAAACTCTGCAATATTTGCCATATTATCATTATTTATATATCTGAAATAGCGATATGGTTTATTATCAGTTAATGCTCCCGCCTCAACAGTTGTATACTGTCCCGCCGGAATAGCCGAGGTTATTTTATACAAATCTTTCCATACGATCCCATCATTTGATCCCTGTACTCTTCCTCCCACTGTCCGTTCCGGCATACCGTTACCGCTTCTTGCAGCCAGCTTAACCGAATTTATTTTAAACGGTGATCCGTAATCATACTGCACATATCCGCCGGATGTTCCGTCAAAAAACGTATTCAAGTCGCCGTCAGCCGCCTTCGTATAGTCATTATTATCCGAAGGACGGTTTGAGGCATTACTCCATGATGCCGTTCCCGTCATGGTATAGAGCGTAACTTTAATAGACTTCTCTAAAGTATATCCTCCTATACTGGCATATATCGTCACCGTTCCTGTATCCTTTGCGGTAAGCGCTCCGTCCGCTGTAATTTCCGCAATATTTGTATCCGAAACAGACCATGTAACATTTCCGCTGATATTAACATCCAGAGACAGTGTTGCTGTAAGACCTTTTTTTATTTCCTTTCCAATACCTTTTATCTCACCCTTAAACGGAATATAAAATATTCTTGAAAAAACAACATCATCTGTCAGCTTCGCATAAACTGTTACTGTGCCGATATTTTTCACTGTAAGTTTGCCGTCTTGCGTAATTGATGCAATATTTTCATCCGATACGGACCACGTTACATCACTTGTCATCTCAGCATCAGTTTCAAAACCAAGCTGTGTCTGAGAACCGTTATCAAGAGTGCTCGAACCGCCGGTAATGGATCCGTATATATTCTGAGCACCCGTTTTCCCATCTATAACATATGTTGTAAGAGTTCCCGCTTTAAGCATAGCTGAAAGTTTTTTGTCAGAGACAAAAGCCTCCCCTGTGATTCCCTTCCAGCGTTCCGCGTTATCGCCGATAAGATTATTTGTGCGGATTTCTTTTACTGCGTCTCCCACATTTGCAAACGCTCCAAGATCAAACGTATACTTTTGATCCGACGAGGATGAATTCAACGCGACAATTTTTATATCGCCTGTTGTCTTATTATACGCGGCAAGAGTATTGTCTGACGAGGCTATAATCGTATCTCCGGGATTTATGTATTTGGTGAACTGACCGAAGAAATAATACTTGTTCGCAAGCTCCAGAGTCTTTGTGTCATGATTTGCCATACCCACACCCCACATTGAGCCTGTAATATTAAGAGAAGTATTCTCTTCTCCCTTGCTGCCGTCAGGCCTTGTAAAATCAGAGTCCTTATGTGAATCTACAATATCCCATATTACCCAGGCTGACGCCTGCATACCGTTAAGGTCGGTTATAATTCTGTCTGCAAGGCCAAAACCGTCCCAGCCGCCGTCGACCTCGCTCATCCATAAATCTTTCCCCGCGTCTACAGCCACCTTTTTAAGCTGCGTACGCTGAGAACCTCCGTATGTGTGCGTATCTATTCTGCCCAATGCTGTTTTTGCTTCTTCAGAAAGCTTCGGATAATTCGCAACCGATTTATTTATATCCGTTTCATCCATACCCGCTACAAGGACGTTATTCAGTCCGGCCGCGTCAAGCGCCTTTCTTGTTTCAATAATCGCCTTTGACTGACTCTCTCCCGGATTATAATGACAGCCCTCCTGCTTCTCGCTGTTCACGCCCCAGTAATTTGTGTCAGGCTCATTCATAGGTGAATAACTTTTAAACTCTATACCCTCATCCTTAAACAGCTTTGTCGCATCAGCAATAAATTTTCCGAAATCATCATACATATCAGCTTTCAGATTATCACTGCCGGCAGGATTACCGCCTCCTGTACAGCCGGTTTCAGTCATGAAATACGGGGGTGAATTTGAAAAGCCCTCAAAATATAAATCAGGATTTGCCGCAAGCGCCGCTTTGGCAATATTAAGCTGATTTTGATCCTTCGTGATATCATACTCAGTAATATTCACGTCTTTACCGCCATTTGTCATCTCATAGTTTTTCCATACTCCCGGAACCTTCGAGTCGGAACGGGTAATATGATTATGTGTCGGATCATCTCCGCCCCCCAAATTATAACGAGCGATATCAAGTCCCAGTCCTTCCTCAGAAAAGAACGCATCCGATGCCTGCCGCGTCAGTTCCTCACTGTATCCCATTCTGTTAGCCCACCAGCAAAGAGATGTTCCCCATCCCTCAAACTCACCGTTATTAAACGGAGAAGCCT
>CAJTPP010000068.1:13157-14179 GCA_910578235.1 uncultured Clostridia bacterium
GACGGATCAAGTCTTACAATTGTTCCCATATCCGACTCGGCGGAGACAGTCATGATCAGTCCCGAAGCGCAGGATACCGTCATAACAGCGGCAACAATTGCCGAAAAAATACGTTTTCTCATAGCATATACTCCCTCTCTTTCTTTTATCAGCATATCATTAATTTTATTATAATACATCTTGACAAAGCTGTAAATGTATTATATGATTTTATTTATAAAACCATAAGTTTATTATTAGCACAAAATAATGAGTATATATATATTGATATAGATGATACAGGCTATTTAAGAGCATTGTATCCACTTAATCCATTATTTTGTACATTAGTAGAATATGAAAAAGAAATATGGTTAAAATTTCAATTCATTGATGGAAATATATATTATGTAAAATATGATAGAATCATTCATTTAAGAAATTTTTATATGAACCATGACTTTTATGGAGACTCCAATCAAGTGTTAGATGGTGCTATAGAGACACAAACAGTTACAGATGACGGAATAAAAAACGCAATAAAAATAAGTGCATCTCTAAGAGGTGTAATAAAAGCTACTCAAGCTATGTTAAAAGATAAAGACATAGAGAAAATGAAGAATGATTTTGTTCAATCTTTACTATCAAGCACAGATGGAATTGGTGGATTAGATGCAAGGCTTGACTTTAAAGAAATAAATCTTAATCCTGTATTACTAGACAAAGAACAATTAGAAATGGTAAATGGTAATATATATGGTTATTTTATGGTTTCTGAGGATATCATAAAAAGTAAATATACGGCAGATGAATGGAATGCGTTTTATGAAAGTGTACTAGAAGCACGAGCAATTCAAATGGGACAAGCTTTTACAAATGCTATATTTAGTGAAAAAGCAATAAAAGAAGGACATTCAATAGAATTTTCAGTGCATCGTATTAAGTACGCAAAAACGGAAACAAAAATAAACTTAATAAAAGAAGCTGGATCTTTAGGATTAATTACTGTTGACGAAGGTAGAGAAATATTAGACTTACCCGCA
>CAJTPP010000068.1:14245-14797 GCA_910578235.1 uncultured Clostridia bacterium
CAAATTTAGCAGATAAATATCAAGGAGGGAATAAAGATGAAAAGAGCAGTAAAGGAGATTAGAGTTGCTGAATTAAGGACACTAAAAGAAGAGAGTGATGAAATGATTGTAGAAGGCTATGCAGTAGTCTTTGAAAAAGAAGTAGATTTAGGATGGTGCAAAGAAGTAATAAGCAGGGATGCTTTTAATAATTGCAATATGTCAGATTGTGTTTTTAAATATAATCACAATGACAATTGCTTAATATTAGCCAGAACAAGAAATAAAAGTTTAGAATTAACAGTTGATAATAAGGGACTAAAAATAAGGGCAAAACTAATTGACACAAATCAAAATAAAGATATATACAAAATGATTAAAGCTGGATTATTAGACAAAATGAGTTTTGCATTTTCTGTTAGAAAACAAGAATGGAATTATGAAACAGATACAAGAAGAATAACTGAAATATCACAATTATTTGATGTATCGGTTGTCGATATACCAGCTTACGACGATACAGAAATATACGCAAGGAGCAAAGAAACATACGAAGAAGAAAAAAAAATATAT
>CAJTPP010000069.1:0-1514 GCA_910578235.1 uncultured Clostridia bacterium
TATCATATGAATATACAAGCGGAGTACAGATAAAGGGCGGAGATTTGTATCTTGATAATTTAAAAATTGTTAAAGAAGATAATACTGCAATATGGAATTTTGATTTTGAAGAAGATCATACCAATACTATTACATATAATAAAGAATTGGTTATAACCGATCCGTCCGGCGGCAACCATGTGTATAATTTAGGTACGACTGCATTGACTAAGTATACGACATTAAGCGGAAATAATACTTTGTCCTTTGATTTTGAATATGTGAATTATTATAATTTTGACGGAAATAACGGAGGTGACGGGACACTTAACGTATATCTGTACAGGAATGGAAAGGGGTATCAGTTTGCCGATGTTCTCTCTACCGCAAACAGCGGGAAACTAATGTTTAACGGAGCCGCGGTAAAACAGGCGAATGGGACTTCCGATTATTATTTAAAGAATGGAAGATATCATGTTGACTGGGAAATAGATACAGAAGCAAAACACCAGAAGATTACGCTGACAGGAATAATAAACAATTCTAAGCAGAGCATCATAGTTGAAGACGGTAATTTTACAGACAAAGTAAACGGAGAAACAACAGTATCATATGAATATACAAGCGGAGTACAGATAAAGGGCGGAGATTTGTATCTTGACAACTTTAAAATTGTCAAGGAGACAGAAGATGTTTTGATACCAACACCAATACCTGTTATAACGTCACCCCCGGTTGTAACGCCAACTCCAGTTGTAACGTCAACACCAGTTGTAACAACAACACCTGTTGTAACATCAAGCCCGGTTATAACGTCAATGCCGGTTGTAACGCCAATCCCGGTTGTGACGTCAACACCAGTTGTAACAACAACCCCGGTTGTAACACCTGCTCCGGTTGACGCTGTATGGAATTATGATTTTGAAACAGTTTATCCAAACAATGTGTGGACTGGTTATGACTCATCAAAAGTAACAGAATATCCGGTAAGTTCAGGTAATCATATGCTTATGCTGGATAATGTTAAAAAACAGATCAGTAAATTAGGTCAAAATATGTATGGTGATTTTACTTTTTCTTTTGATTTTGCGGAGGATAATCTTGCTTCAAATTTATATGTGGATTTGATCAGAAACACGCCCGCGGAAGGAACACCTGTGTATAAATATAATGACAGACTTATGTTCAGCAACGGTAAGGCAATGATAAACGGCAAAGCTTCTGAAAACAGCTGTTTTATTCAGCAGGGAGAAATATATCATATCGACTGGCGCGTTGATGGAGTAAATAAATTATATACAATCAGCATAAAAGGAAACGTGTCTTCTGACAATATCAATTTTGAAGATAAAACAATTATTCTGGGTACATTTAGTATTCCAGATATAACACAAGGCGCCCAGGAGTCTCCGTATGAGTATACAAACGGAATTTACCTTGTAAATAATGCTCCCGCTAACGGAAACGCCTATGTCGATAATTTGAAACTGAAAGTGGCTGATGACATTATAGAACTTGCCGATGGTGATGATTAT
>CAJTPP010000069.1:1527-4308 GCA_910578235.1 uncultured Clostridia bacterium
TTATAAAACAGGTACAACTAAAATAAAGGTTAAAACAAATCAGTTTTATCAGAATGAAGGTATTGATACGCTCGTATCAATGACGAAGGACGGAAATACATTTACGGATTATAATCTTGTGTGGGAAGTGAGGAATGGGATTTATTCCGCAAAGCCTGTTTTTGAATTTAACAGCGGATTGAGTGCGGGACAATATACTATTAAATTTAATAATATTAAAAACTCTCATAATAAGACAGTGTCTGACGAATTGAATTTTACAGTATCAGCCGGTGATCCTCTTTTAGGATTTAAAGAGTCCACTCTGATTATTGACAGTCAAAATAAAACTATAAACGGTTTTATCAACGGTTATCCAATAAGCGCTATTGAGCCTGAATGGAATGACGGAGGCAATAACAGCGCGGTTATTAAGGATTACAGCGGTTCGGTTGTCGATAAAGGCGGTATTTACGGGGGTTATACATATGAGGTGACAAATTCAGCAGGAATAACATATGAATATACATTCTGTGCTGACGGTGAAATATATTCTAATGATTTTAACGCGGATTTTGTATTGACAGACGGCACGTCAGAAATTAATAAAGATAACAGGGGGCAGAGAGATAAGTTATTTCCTGCCGAGGATGCGGTTTCTTCACCGATAGATGTGAAGCCTGTTGACAAGAGCGGAAATACTGTGGCATCATGGAAACAAGAGTTATTTCAAAATATTTTGATTTCAGCGGAAGGATTGTCAATTACCCGAAAAAATGTTCCTTTTAAAACTGATAAAGCGGTTGCAATGCAAGCGAAAGAATTTTCCGGAAAGGATAGTATACAGCTTTTAAAAGATTTTTATGTCGGGAATGATAATTATCCCATACAGATTAGTATGAGTGTTATGCCTGACGGAAAAGGCGATGTGTCATTCGGAATTAAAACAAGCTATTACGGAGAAGCGTGGCAGGCGGCAGAGGACGGTGTGTCGGATGGCTCAGGCAAAAACAGTCTGGCAACGCCGGTTAAGTTCTGCGCGGACGGAAAACTTTTGAGTTTTGGGCAGGAAATCGGAGAATACGCGCCGGGTAACTGGTATAATGTAAGTCTTGTGCTTGATAAGGTTATTGTTGGTGACAATGTTTCTAAGACCGCTCAGTTATATATAAACGGTAAAACAGTAGGTGAACCTTATGATTGGAGCAATATCTCAAGCACGCTGGGCAATGAGGGATTTTATTCTCTTACTATGCGCGAGGACTATAATACAGAAGAAGTGATCAATTCAGCGTCTTATTTTGACAATCTTCAAATCGGTGAGCTGTATAATCAGGAGACACAGCCTAACGGATATATGTTTGAGGTATCATCAAAGGATAATGCGTGTGAATTAATTTCAGAGAGCGGTATACTGAAAACAGCTGAAAAGCTTTCGTCAGAACAGTTGATTTCAAAGCTTACAGAAGTAAACCAGGGCATAACAGTGTCTGTAGTTGACGCGGAAGGTGTTGCAAGCGACAGATATGAGCTTAACGGAAAATATAGGATAGTTTATCGACGGGGTGACTATGTGCAGAGTTATACAATCATGAATTCGGATACTTCTCAAAAAGATGACTTTTCAGTTACTTTGTCTCAGAACGGCACAGAAGCATTAATGCTTGCCGAGGGCGAAAATACAATAACGGTTTTAAATTCCGTTGAAGATGGTATCTGTATTGCCGCGCTGTATGAAGATGGGAGCGGCGTCTTAAAAAATATAGTATCAGGCAGCATTGAGAACGGCAGAGCGGAACTTACATTTGGCGTAAATGAGAAGTGTTCGGCAAAGGTATTTGCATGGAATGATTTACAGGCAATGAAGCCTCTTGCGGATTTCGGTATTCATTCGTATAGCATGAAATAACATTGAAAAGGAGAAATTATTATGGTTAAAGTTGAGCGAATAGTTAAAGAACCGTTAAAACATGACTGGGTTTCTATGGCAAAGCAGTATTCGCAGGATATATTTAAAAACGCGCTTGACTATTCTGTAAAAACTGTATCGGAAAATTTGGATAGGTTTGCTGACAGTTTCCCTTCTTCCGGCGGAGTAGACGGCGAATATCAGCCTACAAATAATGCGGATGAATATCTGTACTCGGACTGGACCAGCTCGTTCTGGAGCGGCATGGTATGGCTTTGCTATGAACTTACAGGTGATGAAAAATATAAGCAAGCGGGATTAATTCAGTCAAAAAGTTTCCGTGAGCGTTATGATAATAATGATATTTTAGATCATCATGATATTGGCTTTTTATATATTTTATCATGCGTGGCCGCGTATAAAGCGAGCGGTGATGAGTTTTCAAAGGAAACGGCGCTTCTGGCGGCAAAGAAACTGGCGGGACGATATCGTGAGAAAGCCGGAATAATACAAGTGCGCGGGAATATTAATGATACAAATCATGAATGTACAGGCGAATATATAATTGACTGCTGCCTGAATATTCCGTTGCTTTACTGGGCTTCGGAGATGACGGGAGATCATAAGTATTATGATATGGCTTACAGCCATATATGCAATGTAGTTGATTATATGATAAAAGATGATGCTTCCACACATCAGAATTTCCGAAAGGACATAGAAACAGGAGAGCCGGTTGAGGGCTGGACGGGACAGGGAGACGGCAATGAAAACGGATGCTGGTCACGAGGGCAGGCATGGGCTATTTACGGACTCCCTATAAGCTATACATATACAGGAGACAGCGGGCTTTTAGAGGCGGCTAAGCGTACTGCGAATTATTTTTTAAACCG
>CAJTPP010000069.1:4322-14377 GCA_910578235.1 uncultured Clostridia bacterium
CTAATTGGGATTTTTTATATCGTGATGATAACGATCAGCGTGACAGCTCGGCGGCGGCAGTGGCAGCATGCGGACTTTTAGAGCTTGCAAAGCAATTGCCTATTTATGACGGGGATAAAACAGTATATGAAGCCGCGGCGAAAGTGTTGATGGGAAAGCTGATAGAAAATTATATGTATACAAAAGAGGAAAGTAAAACTGCGCTCCTTAAATCGGGTGTATACGCATATAAGTTAGGACTTTGTGTAAATGAGCCTGTTATCTGGGGTGATTACTATTTTATGGAGGCGCTTATAAGACTGCTGCATTATTACAGAATGTATTGGTAATGTTCAGAGATAAATAACGTGACGCCGGAGGTGCAATATGAAAAAAATCATATCAGCTTTACTTGTGTTTATATTAACAATGACATATGGGACGTGTTTAGTACTTGCTCAAGCCGATATAAAACAACTCGAATATCGTCAGCCTGTTAATACAGTCAGAGTGTCGGAAGAAATACAATCGCTTCGTTATTCAAATACGGGATATGTGTGGAAAGATATCCCGTTTGTTCAAATCGGGGATATATGTTATTTTAATACGGTGGACGCGCGGTTGTTGTCAGCAGGCGGCATGGAAATACGCGATGCAATGTATTTATCGGAGCAGGTTAATCCATATATCGGAGGATTTGACGATACTGTGGAAATTTTTAAACAGGCATTGTTAAGTCTGGATGATAAGGAAACACTATCCGTTCTTGATGGTATGGAAAAACAGCTTATATCCATGAGTAATAATACAGATTATAAAAATGACAGTATGTACAGCAGATATGATGTGATGAAGTGCAGAAAACAAATAGAAGAGCTGATGGAGAGAAGAATGGAAAATCAATTTTTTATAGCAAGAAAAGCAATACAAGATTGTATTGCAAATCAATTCATATATACGCAAAGTGTAGATGATAATGTTTTAAATTATTGCAGCGCAATATCCGAAACATCCGCAGCAGATGGTATTTTGTGGGATGATATAAGAGAACTGGGAAACAATTCATCCGCGCTCACATCTATGTATAGACGTATTTTTCTTATGGCTCAGGCGTATCAATGTGAAAGCAGCCGTTACTGTAAAGATGATATGCTGCTGTCATCCATAAAAACAGCGCTTGACACAGCTGATAAATATTGGTATAATTCTCAAGTGAATATGTACACTAATTGGTGGGATTTCATGATTGGAGTGCCTGAAAGCTATTCAAAGACTCTTGCGATTGTCTGGGAAGAACTGTCCGGTCAGGAGCAGACAAGATATGCGTCAGCGTTGGAGTATTTTTGCCGTTATGAAGCATATAGCGGTGTTTCGGAAAAGGAAAATGAGTCGCAGGCGGGCGCGAATCTTGTTAATATATCGAACTATGATTACATAATGGGTGTGCTTACACAGGATATGTCAAAAACAGAAAGAGCCGTAAAAAAGTTCTATTCAGTATTTGAATATAATATGCCCGGCAGCGGTTTAGACGGGTTTTATGAAGACGGTAGTTTCTTACAGCACGGAGTTCCGTATAACGGCAGTTATGGACGAGAGTTTTTACAGGGTGTTGTTGATATGGCGGAAAGTTTAAACGGCACAAAATGGGGATTTGCTGCTAAACATTATACTCTTATTAATGAATGGATTGATAACGGATATATACCTTTTGTTTTTCGGTCATGCATGATGGATATGGTAAACGGACGTGCTATAGTGCGTAATTACATTGATAAACAGTATGGTTATCAGGTAGGCAGAGTGATTTTGCATTATGCCAATATATTAAAAGATGTGCAAAAGAAAAAGGAATATTGTGAAACAGTCAAATACTGGTTTACCACTTCATCTGACACAGATAGGATTACATGGAGAACAAATTGTGATCCCCTCTCTATGAATATAATGGAAAACGATACATATAAAGCTGTGGATCATAGTAAAAGAAAAACATATGTTTATTCCAATATGGATAGGATTGTACATCGTCCGTGCGGAGAATGGGCAGTTGGTATCGGATTTTATTCAAGCCGTATCCCGAGTTATGAACTGACTAACGGAGAAAATCTCAAAGGCTGGTATACCGGCGCGGGAGCAGTTTATCTGTATAATGAGAATGATACCCAATATACTGATAATTATTGGATTACAGCGGATATGTATTCTATTGCGGGAACTACGGCTGACAGCACTGTTCGCTACAGCGACGGCGAAGGTGAACATTACCAAAATGGAGACGCCGAAGGGTATTCCAGATGTGATTTTGCAGGGGGTATTGAGTATAATGATGTTGGCTTGGGAGCTATGGAGCTTGAACAGATTGATGCGGACGTATCAAATCTTACAGCAAAAAAATCATACTTTATGTTTCCTGAGGGAGTGCTGTGTATAGGAAGTAATATAAACGGAGGAAACGGAGAGGTTTATACTACAATAGAAAACAGAGCCGTTGAAAGCGGTAAATGCAGCCTGACTGTAAATGGTGAAGATTATGTATTCGCAGATATGAATATGGAAGATGTGCAAACAGTAAATTTGTCAGGCGCATGCGGGGAAATAGGTTATTATTTTCCGAATAAAACGCGGCTTGAATTTAAGTACATTTTGCGTGAAGGCTCACAGTCAGATGTTAAATATAACGGCTCTCAACAAATAACGTCAAAGAATTTTTTTACAATAAAAAAACATCATGGTGAAAATCCGTCAGATGAATTCTACTCTTATATGATTTTACCGGGTAAAAGTGCGGCAGAAACAATAATGTATGCGGAAGATCCTGATGTACGGCTGATTTGCGCTTCTGATGATATTCATGCGGTATGTCACAGGAAAACAAAAAAGACTGCTGCGGCATTTTATTCCGAAGGAGCATTTACAATGGATGATGGTACAAAAATTGTATCAAATTCGCCGTTGCTGATGATAATTGATGAAGAAGGAAATATGGTATTATGTGATATAACAGGCAAGCTTACATCAGCAGAGATTACAATTTCAAAAGAAATAAATTATAGTGAAAGTGATGATGTTGAAATTGTTTATGGAGATAGCGGCACGTTGCTGAAGATTAATTTTTCGGATAAAAAAAGGCGGCCTTTATATGTGAATAAAGTTGAAAAATAATATGGTGATTGATATGAAACAATTATTGAAAAATCTAAGCATAAACGGAGAAATCCTTGACATTTTGTGCAAAGACGGCAAAATTGAAAAAATAGGCAGAATTGATGGTGAGGGGATAGATTTCGGCGGCAAGAGAGTATTTGCGGGACTTGTGGATATTCATACTCATGGTATGGGCGGAATTGATACAATGGACGCGGAATTGGATAAGCTGTCATTGCTGTATGCAAATGCAGGTACAACAACGGTATATCCCACAACAATGACCGCTCCGCGCGAGGATATTGTAAAGGTATTGACTGCGCCGGTTTCTGAAAAGGGAGCAAAAATAGCAGGTATTCACCTTGAAGGACCGTATATAAGCGAAAAGTACAAGGGCGCTCAAAATGCTGATTTTATCAGATTACCTGATATAAATGAATTTAGGGAATATGACCGGGCTGCAATTGTAACGATTGCCCCTGAATTATCGGGAGCGACAGAGTATATTAAAAATACGGATATGCTTGTGTGCATCGGTCATACGGCGGCTGATTATGATACTGCGGTAAAAGCGGCTGATGCAGGAGCAAAATGCGTGACGCATACATTTAATGCAATGCCGCCTTTACATCACCGTATGCCGTCAGTACTTGGCGCGGCGTTTGACAAGGATATGTATATCCAGGTCATATGTGACGGCAAGCATATACACCCGTCAGTGATAAGAGTTTTGTATAAATTATTCGGATCGGACAGAATGGTTTTGATAAGCGACAGTATGCGCGCGGCAGGACTTCCTGACGGTAAGTATGAATTTGGCGGACAGGAAATGACTGTTACGGACGGCATAGCAAGAACACCTGACGGAGCGCTTGCCGGAAGTACGTCAACTCTTTTTGACTGCGTGAAATGTGCGATAGACTTCGGTATTCCCGAAAGAGACGCGTTTAAAATGGCGAGTGAAACGCCTGCTGAAATGCTTGGACTAAACTGTGGAAAAATTGCGGAAGGATATGACTGTGATTTAGCTGTGCTTGATGGCAGCGGCAATATAGACACAGTAATCATCAATGGTGAAATTGTAAAAGGGGATATAAAAAATGAATTTGATTTTATGTAAGAACTATGAGGAAATGTCGAATAAAGCGGCTGAGCTTATAGCTGAGCAGATAAACTCAAAACCCGCCAGTGTGCTCGGTCTTGCGACAGGCGCAACGCCTGTGGGCACATACAGCCGTTTAATTGAGATGTGTAAAAACAATGAGGTTGATTTTAAAAATATTATAACTTTTAATCTTGACGAGTATTATCCGATAAGCCGTGATAATGCTCAGAGTTATTATAGTTTTATGAGAGAAAATCTGTTTAATCATATTAACATTAATCCCGATAATACGCATATTCCAAATGGCGAAGCGTTAAATCCCACAGAGGAATGTACAGAATATGAAAATGAGATTGCGAATTACGGCGGAATAGATTTGCAGATACTCGGTATAGGCAGAAACGGACATATCGGCTTTAACGAGCCGTCGGAGGCGCTTAACTCTTTCACTCACCTTACAAATCTTACACAGGATACGATAGAGGCAAACGCGCACTTCTTTGAGGATAAAAGCAAGGTTCCGACACACGCGCTTACAATGGGAATGGCAACTATATTTAAAGCAAAAAAAATAGTATTACTGGCGAATGGGCGCTCAAAGCTTAACGCGGTGAAAGCTCTGTTTTCAGATGATATAACAACAGACATACCTGCGACAATGCTGAAAATGCACCCTGATGTTACGGTAATATGTGATTATGACGCATATGCTGATACGAGGATTGGTATAGATATAGGGGGAATGAGCGCAAAAGTTGGCGTGCTTGAAAATAACGAGATAATAGAACGCATAGATGTTCCTGTGTCAAACGATATGACAGCGGATAAGATTGTGGATGATTTAATAGCGGTATGTAAAGAGCTGATACTGCATTACCACGTTGGTTCAATTGGTATAGGAGTGCCTGGAATTATCACAGACGGGAAAATAACCACGGCAAATCTGCCGTTTAAGGATTACGCATTAGGTGAGGTTTTGGGCAATGCGCTTAAAGTACCTGTAAAAATGGATAATGACGCGAATTGTGCGGCATTGGGCGAGCAAATCGCAGGAGCCGGCAGAGGAGCGGATAATCTGATACTGGTGACGCTTGGAACAGGAGTAGGAGCCGGAATAATTATAGACGGCAAGATATATTCGGGCAGAGGAGCGGCAGGCGAGGTCGGACATATGCGTATAGAGAAGGACGGTAAACGGTGCGGCTGCGGAAAGAGAGGCTGCTGGGAAAAATATGCGTCGGTATCAGCGCTTATTGAACAGACAAAAGAAGCCGCAGAGGAAAGACCGCAGAGTATTCTTGCCGAGTGTGCTAAAGACGGAATAGACGGAAGAACAATATTTAGCGCAATGGATAAAGGTTCAAAGACGGCTCAGGAGGTATATGACAGTTATATCGACTACCTTGCAATTGGTATGGAAAATCTGATAAATATATTTGACCCGGAGCTGATTTTAATAGCAGGAGGAATATCGAAAGAAAATGAAAGACTGTTAAATCCGCTGAAGGAAAGATTAAAGCCATTTGACAGGATAGAAATAGCTGCGCTTAAAAACGACGCGGGAATAATCGGCGCGGCAGGACAGTAATCAGCGGATATATTGCTGATTTTGGAATAAACCATTTTGTATTTGTAAAATCAGAAAAAATTTTAGAATAGATAATCGGAATGTCTGAAATTATTTTAAAAGATTAATGATGTATAAACAAATGCGTTTCTAACAGGCAATTCTTATAAAACAGTAAAGTTTTTGTCTGTAAAACGGGATCATAAAATATCCTATCGTTATAAAACGATAGGATATTTTTTAATATAACATATTACTATACTAAACATTTGAACAAGGTATTGTGTGTTTACATCGGAAAAACTGTTACTTGTAATACGTCCGCGTCAGATAGCCGCAACAGAGTGAATATTAAACCGCATTGAGGTATTAGAGATTTGCAAAACCTATGATTATGTCATAAGGTAAGCAGACGGAAGTATTTATAACCCGAACAGTATTAACAGCGTTATTCGCAAAATGACGGATAAAATCGGTTTACCTCCTTGCAGGGTACACGATTACCGACACGCATTAGCAAGCCTGTTATTTGAAAGTGGAACACCGCTTGCAGATGTAACAATTCAGTTAGGACACGGACAGACAAGCACAACGGAGCGTATTTATATACACCGTTCCAATGTCGCAAAGGCTGAAAATGCACAAACATTATCAAACGCAATCGGAATTTAATTGTAAAAGTGTTAGAAAAAAGTAGTCAAAGGTGTTAGAAAACAAAAAGAAAAACGGCTCAAAACCGCCGTTTTAAGCCATTCTCTTGTGGCAGAGAAGGAGCGAAACCTTTCACTCTCTCGCATTCCTCTAAAGGGGCGTGTTTACGCCATTTTCTCGAACTTCATTCTGTTTGACATTGTATCAGAAATCGGCGGATTTGTCAAATTAAGTTTTAATATGTTTATTAAATATAACTCTATTATTCTTCATTATCAATTTTAGGCGGAGATAGGTTGTCTTTTATATTATCAGCAAGTTACTTCTTTTGTTTTCATAGGTTATGCGCCTTTCTGAGAATTGTCATCTGTAATATTTGAGTTAAATGCTGTTAATGAGTAGTGATTATTAGGTTCTTTTTTAAAATTTAATTCCAAAATCTGTATATATTGATATTTCTTGCTGTTTTCCATATATATTTTTAATGTAATAGGAATTTCGTCAAGTTGTCTTTCGTCATCTGTTAGTTCAACAGGAATGTTTAATTCTCTAAATTCATCTGCAGTTGTTACAAATATTCTGTAATTATCTTCAAAAACTCTTCCATTTACATTAACAACAGCCTTATTAACGTTTATAATATCATTACCAGTTCCCAAAACTGTAATCCCTTTTCTCTCAAAATCGTGAGTATATATAATAGGCACTCCTGTGTTATTATTCTTTATCCTATGTTGAGGTATGAAATAGCCTATTTTACTTTTTGTTTCAAGATTTAATAGTTTATCGTTTATATCTATAGATTTTTTGTTTTGCCAAACTGTCACAATACCTAAAGTTACTGTGCCCATAAATGATAATACAGAAGCATAATATGCAAAAACATCTGTACCGTCCCACACAGTTAAATAACCATCATTTTTTAAATAACATTCATTTATTATGATAGGTACTCCGAAAACGAGGGCAATAAAAAATAAAAATGCTATTATTTCATATATTATTTTCTTCTTCATCCCATAACTCCACTATTTTTATTTAATCAAGTATCTCCAAATATTCATCCAACTGTTTTTCTTCTAAATCTGCCACAAACTCGGCAAAAGCCTGTAAATCGCCTTTAACAGCATATTGCTCTAACGCATTATAGTAGTCAAGCCTTGATTCTTTTGCGATTGATACAGGCAAATATCCTTGTGAGAGCAGTTGATAATTCATAAGCAATCTGCTTGTGCGTCCGTTGCCGTCTATAAAAGGATGTATCCGCACAAATTCAGCGTGTGTCCAAGCGGCAAGCTCTATCGGATTTAAGTCTGATTTGTTGTTGAGTTCTTCATAAAATCCTTTAATCTGCATATACATTTCATTTCCAATAGGCGGTGTAAATCCCGCTCCGCTGATTCGTACTTCTTGATTTCTGTATATGCCACCGACAATTATATTTTCGGTCAAAATTGCGTGTAAATCCTTAACGATATTTTCTGTCAAGGGTTTATCTTCGGCAATACACTTTTTCACATAACCGTATGCTTTTTTATGGTTTATAACTTCATAAATCTCTCTAAGCTCCTTACCTCCGATTGAAACACCGTCCTCCAAAACTACCTTTGTTTCCATAAGCGTTAAAGTATTTCCCTCAATAGCTGTTGAATTATGAGTAAACCGAAGTTCAAAATCTTTTTCGTATGAAGCAAGCGTAACAGAGCTTATTTTGTCTTTGTTCTGTTCATATTTAGTTTTTTTCTCTAAAATACGGTCAAAATTCATACCCTGTTCGCTCCTTTCATTATCTGTCCTTATTTTACCATATTTTTTCTGAAAATACAATAAAAATATTCTAAGCTACGAGATGTAAAACCGCCATAAATAGTGCTATTTATGGCGATTATTCGACTTTTAGTTTATTTAGCAACTCCATTTACATAGCTTTTTACTGATTGCTCAATAAGATTATTCAAGGAAATATGCTGTGCTTGCGCCATAAGGCTCGCTTGTCTATGGAGGTCAGGACTTATGCGGACATTAAAGCTCCCTTTATACTGCTGCTGTGGTTCTTTATTGTTTTCAGCGCAAAATTCTAAATATTCATCAACTGCGTTATGAAAATCCTCTACTAAGCTATCCACAGAATCACCTTCAAATGATATTGAATCTGTTATGCCTATAACCTTTCCAAAGAAAACACCATCTTCTTCTGAGAAATTTACAGTACCTATATAGTTTTTATATGTCAATGTATTACTCATATTAAGTCACGCTCCTTTAAATCATCAATTAAATTCTGTACTTGATATGCCTTTAATATACTTCTCGGATGTGGTTTGTGCATTCGTATATAGTCTTTATTTCCGTTGGAAAATGCAATTCGTGAACCACCTGTTTTCCCTCCAGAAACTATACTATATCCGAAAAATCCCATAAGCTGTATTACTTCTTCAAAAGTAAAATCTTTTGGTTTTTGTTTAAGTCTTTCGATTAGCTTCTCTTTTTTACTCATTTTTATCCTCCGCTATAGCAACTATTTTTAGTTGCACATATATTATATTACATTATTCGCTCAATGTCAATAAATAAACCCTGTTTTCATTTGATATTTTAAAATATTTCAATTACATATTATTCCTTTGATATATGCAATATCTGCATATTCCGCTTTAAACGGCAAATAGAAAAGTTAAAACGAATGGAGGATTTTGAAATGAAAGAAAAACAATTTACTTGCTCCGTATGCGGAGCAACGCTTACAGAGGAAACAATGCGGGAATTTGACGGAGAGATAATGTGTGAGCATTGTCTTAATGAACGTACAACTATATGCGAATGCTGCAATGAGCGTATATGGCGTGATAACGCGGAGAGCGACGGATATATAACCATTTGCTATCACTGCTACGAAAATTCATATCACTATTGCTGTGAATGCGGACGCTTGATACATAGTGATGATACTTATTATGAGGACTGCAGCGACGAACCGTACTGCGAAGCCTGCTATGACAAATTGGACAATCAAGCAATAAAACCATATGACTATAAGCCCGAACCGATATTTTACGGTTCGGGTGATTTGTTTTATGGGGTAGAATTGGAGATTGACAGGGGCGGCGAAATTGCCTCAAACGCGGACAAATTGCTTGAAATAGCAAACTCAAACAGCGAACACCTATATTGTAAGCACGACGGTTCACTTGATGATGGTTTTGAAATGGTATCGCATCCGGCATCACTCTATTATCATATCAGCGGTATAGATTGGCTTAAAATCTTTAATTGTGCCGTCGCAATGGGATACCGCTCCCATAACACAAGTACCTGCGGACTGCACATTCACGTCAGCCGCTCCGCTTTTGGCTCTACGGTCGAGGAACAGGAAATTGTAATTGCACGGATAGTCCACTTTGTAGAAAAGCATTGGTGGGAAATCGTCAAGTTTTCCCGCCGCACAGAACAAAATTTGAATCATTGGGCGGCTCGTTATGCCACAATATCCGCAGAGGTACAAGACACCTATAAAAAGGCTAAAAGTAAAGGTCTTGGACGATATGTGGCGGTTAATCTCGAAAACTATTATACAATAGAATTTCGTCTGTTCAGAGGCACATTGAA
>CAJTPP010000069.1:14387-14743 GCA_910578235.1 uncultured Clostridia bacterium
TATAAAACATTCTTAGCCACCTTACAGCTTGTCGATATGATTTGCCGCCTCGCCATTATGCTTGACGACAACGCATTTGAAAAGATGTCTTGGTCGGATTTTGTATTGCAGATTGGCTCGGACAAGCCCGAGCTTATAGACTATCTGAAATCAAAGCGGTTATATGTTAATGAAATACATACGGAAACGGAGGAAATATAAAATGTGAGGATTATATGGATTTTTACACTACGGCAATAATGAAATCAAGAACTTATCGGTAATCACAAACGCACTTGCGGAAGAAGCGGCTGTGAGAGGTACAGACGCGACAGGAATAGCCTTTAACTACAAAGGACAGCTAAGTATATTAAAAG
>CAJTPP010000070.1:0-3844 GCA_910578235.1 uncultured Clostridia bacterium
GAGAGAGAAAGAGGTATCACAATTTCTACAGCTCACGTTGAGTACGAGACAGACACACGTCACTACGCTCACGTTGACTGTCCGGGACACGCTGACTACGTTAAGAACATGATTACAGGTGCCGCTCAGATGGACGGAGCTATCCTTGTTGTATCAGCAGCAGATGGTCCTATGCCTCAGACAAGAGAGCACATCCTTCTTTCAAGACAGGTTGGCGTTCCTTATATCGTAGTATTCATGAACAAGAGAGATCAGGTTGACGATGACGAGCTTCTTGAGCTTGTTGAAATGGAAATCAGAGATCTTCTTACAGAGTATGACTTCCCTGGTGATGATACACCTATCGTTTCAGGTTCAGCTCTTCAGGTTCTTGAATCATCTTCAACAGACGCAAGCGCTCCTGAATACAAGTGCATACTTGATCTTATGGATGCAGTAGACAGCTACATTCCTACACCGGAAAGAAAAGCTGATCTTCCGTTCCTTATGCCTATCGAGGATATCTTCTCAATCACAGGCCGTGGTACAGTTGCTACAGGTAGAGTTGAGAGAGGTCAGCTGAATATTAACGATGAAGTTGAAATCGTTGGTCTTACAGACGAGAGACGTAAGGTTGTTGTTACAGGTATCGAGATGTTCAGAAAGCTTCTTGACTACGCTGAGGCAGGCGATAACATCGGCGCGCTTCTTAGAGGCGTTCAGAGAACAGAGATCGAAAGAGGTCAGGTTCTTTCAAAGCCGGGTACAATCAATCCTCACACAAAGTTCACAGGCGAGGTTTATGTATTAACAAAGGAAGAAGGCGGCCGTCATACACCGTTCTTCAACAACTACAGACCTCAGTTCTATTTCAGAACAACTGATGTTACAGGCGTTATTACACTTCCTGAAGGTACAGAAATGTGCATGCCTGGTGATAATGTAAAGATGAAGGTTGAGCTTATCACACCTATCGCTATTGAAAAAGGACTTCGTTTCGCTATCCGTGAGGGTGGTAGAACAGTAGGTTCAGGTGTCGTTTCAGATATCGAGGCCTAATTTCTAAGAATTTTAAAGAGGATGTAAGTGTTGTATGACACATTACATCTTCTTTTTTATTTAAGCGAAATTAAAAATTTTTATACTTCTTCGCTCTGCGTATTCCAGTGTTTTCGCAGCTCCTCCAAACGAATAATTTACATATGCTATAAGATATTTTGAACTGTCAACCATATACTCTTAATTTTATACCTATGCGGCGCTCCTATAGGCAGTCTTGCTATAAGGACATCATCATATTTTTTATAATACTCTTCTTTATGCGTATTAATTTCTTTTGTCAGATAAGGAACGACAAGATTAAGCTCTATATCCGGATAATATTTTTTCCATAAACTAATTTACCGTGTCCGGCAAAACAACAAATATTTTTTTGCATAATTATTTCTCCTTATTCATATTATAATATATTATTATAGGTCAATTTCACCCTAAAGCCAATAGGTCATTGTGACATAATTATATTGAGGTGAATTTATGAATAGATTAAAAGAATTAAGACAAGAGCATGGATTTTCACAAATAAAAATGCAAATGCTAACAGGAATAGATCAAAGCGATTATTCAAAAATAGAAACAGGAAAAAGATACTACACTTTTGAACAATGCAAGCGTATTGCGCAGGCTTTACATACAAGTATGGACTATCTTGCAGGTTTAACGGACGAAAAGAAACCTTACCCTAAATCAAAAGGAAAAGATTAAATAACTGATTTTATATAAAAACTTTTTATACACCACTATTATTATGAGGTGATAACAATGAAATATCGTATCAAAGATTTAAGAGAAGATAACGATTTAAAACAAAAAGACATTGCTGAAATACTTCATATACATCAAACAACCTACTCAGACTATGAATTAGGAAACCTAAATGTACCCATCTCTGTTTTGTCACGCCTTGCTGATTTCTACAATACAAGTATTGATTATCTTATTGGAAGAACTGATGAAAAAAATCCTTACCCTAAATCAAAAAAGAAATAGCATGTTGTTTAACTAAAAACAGCATGCTATTTCATTACAGTATAACAGTATCGAAAATTATATTATTCCTTTACGTAAGCCATTATTTCCTTTGCGCAGCTCGGACAAATATTTTTGCCGTTAAACTGAACAACATTTTTCGCGTCACCGCAGAAAATACATGACGGCTCATACTTTTTAAGAATAATGCAATTATCTTCAGTATATATTTCCATAGAGTCTTTAATTTCAATATCAAATTTTCTTCTTAACTCTACAGGAATAACTATTCTGCCAAGTTCATCAACTTTTCTTACTATTCCTACTGATTTCATAATAAAATCCTCCTCATAATTTTTATGGTAAACTAATTATACCATAAAAGTAATATTTTGTCAATAAAAAAGGAAGATTTAGAATTTTTGTAATATTATGTAATATTTATGACAATGCAAGCCACATAGATAATGCTTTTATACTTACATATCTGCCAAGCATCTTCTGAGACTGCAGAAGACGATCTGTCATTTGTATAATTTTTTCAGGATTAACCCCTGAGGCTGTCTGACGCAGCATATCTCTTTTATCAACATTAATTATACGCTCCATTGCTCCTGTCTGTATAAGCACTGTATCACGCGTAAAAGAGAGCCAAAAATCTAAAATCTGCTCAGCCTTATCCTTATTTTCTTCAAGAAATTTACGTATGCTAAAAGCCGATCTCCTGTCTATCGAAAGCAATCCGGATAACTTTTCCAGAGAAGCTGATCTAAGCGTTTCAAAATCTGTGTCACTCATAACACTGTCCGCTTTCTTCGGAACACCTCCGCAATACTTTACAAGAAACGGTATCCGCTCACTCGCTTCGGGAAAATTCTCACGAATGTATGTCTCAACAATACTATCTTTTACACACGGAAAATGCACCAATGTGCACCTCGACATTATTGTTTGAAGCAATGACGCCGTATTTGATATAACAATTATAAAAACAGCATACTCGGGAGGCTCTTCAAAAGTTTTCAAAAATGTGTTCTGTGCCGCCTCGGTAAGCTGTGTTCCATCCTCGAAAATATACACCTTACGTCCCGAGCCGAACGGTTTTACCGCCGCATCTTCCTCAAGCGCGCGCATATCATCCGCCCCTATACTCTTTTTATCTTTTTTAGGACGCACATATATTATATCGGGATTTGAGTTTGCCTTTGCCTCAATACATGAGGAACATTCGCCGCACGGCGCGACATAAGTATTGGCGCATGTTAACGCGGCCGCAAAAAGTCTCGCGGCGTTCAGCTTTCCCAAGCCTTTTTCACCTTCAAAAACATACGCGTGAGAGCTTGTTCCTTTGTGTACAGATTTTATTAAGTTTTTTGTAAGCTCATCATGAAAGGTCTCGTATCCGTACATAATATGTTCCTTTATCTTTTTAGAATATAATCAAAAATCTTTGCCGCAGCGGTATCTTTCGTCATCTTTTCAAGCTGTACCTCGTCATTTTCTGTAATCAGCGTTATGATATTAGTATCAACACCAAAACCCGCTCCGTCTTGTTTTAAATTGTTCGCCGCAATCATATCCGCATTTTTCTTTTTCAGCTTGGCGCGCGAGTTTTCAAGCATATTTTCCGTCTCCATAGAAAAACCGCATATAAACTGTCCGTCTTTTTTATTTTCACCCAGTGTTTTCAAAATATCATCTGTGCGCTCAAGTTCAAGAAAAATATCACCGTTTGTTTTTTTCATTTTTTCATCAGACACAACTTTCGGTCTGTAATCCGCTACAGCGGCTGCTTTTACTATTATATCCATATCCCTTGAAACAGCCGTAACGGCTT
>CAJTPP010000070.1:3868-8991 GCA_910578235.1 uncultured Clostridia bacterium
GCTTTTCACTTTTACTATATTTACAAAATCAGGCGGCTCCGTCTCGCATTTACCCATTACAAGAGTTACTTCAGCGCCACGCCGCACAGCGTTTTTTGCCAAAGCAAAGCCCATTTTACCGCTTGAATGATTAGTAATATATCGCACAGGATCAATAGCCTCTATAGTTGCCCCGGCCGTTATAAGCACCTTTTTACCGCTCATATCTTTATCAAAAGCAATCTCTTTTATAATATATTCCAGCAAAAGCCCCTCATCAGGCATTCTGCCGTCTCCCATATCACCGTTTGCAAGCATACCGTGCGAAGGCTCGACAATTATATAGTCATAACTTTGGAGCTTCTTTATATTATCCTGCACAATAGGATTATGAAACATATTATGGTTCATTGCCGGCGATATAATTTTTTTACAGGTACAGGCCATAACCGTTGTTGTCAGCATATCATCCGCAATTCCGTTTGCAATCTTTCCTATCACATTCGCGCTTGCCGGAGCGATCATTACTATATCGGCGGCTTTCGCAAGCGCGACATGCTCGACGCTGTATTCAAAATTCCTGTCAAATGTATCTATAAGGCATTTATGCTTTGTAAGCGTTTCAAAAGTTATAGGATTAATAAAATTTGCCGCGTTCTGTGTCATGAGCACATGCACATCACAATTCAGTTTCACAAGCATACGCGCCAGATTAGCTATTTTATACGCCGCAATACTGCCCGTAACTCCTAACACAGCCGTTTTTCCTTTAAGCATTTTAACACCTCTTTATAATCTTTTATGGTAATGGAATATTCAATTTTTGCAGCAGCTCATTTGCGCGGCGTATCTGCCTGCGCCGATATTCCGCAATATAATGAGTATCCGAACCGACACTGACCGGAATACCGCTCTCTTTTATGATTTTTTGTTTTTTTTCATTTGTCAGAAAATCATAATAATACATATAATTTCCGGAAGTATTTAATTCCCAGAATATATCATTATCACGCAAAATTTTAATAATATCCAGTCCATAATTTTCACCAAGCTTAAAAATATCAGTATGCGCAAGTCCCGCTTTACATTTAAACAATCTGCGCCATTCTATAAACTCGTAAAAATCCATCGAGCGGGGATCATCGAGACTTTCAAAGAGCACATAATCAAACTGCCTCGTGGCAAACGGAAGCGCTTCAGGCGGCGCGGGACGCGTGCCTATTTCCAACCCGCATAAAACCTTTATTTTATCAGCATATTTTACCTTACAACGCTGAATATACTCATAATATAATGACAGCTTATCACCTATTGTAAACTGATGATCTGTTATGCCGATTACATCCACACCGGCACGGATTGCGTTTTCAATTATTTCTTCCGGCGTATTAGAGCCATCGTAGCTGAATATTGTATGATTATGCAGATCCACCGTATACATCGACATTTTCCTCCCCGCTGAATATACTATAAGTGTATCACAAATTATATTAAAATTCAATCGCATAGAGATAATTTATTTACAAATAATATAAATTGTGATAGAATATAGTAATATAGATGATGGAGGAAAAATATATGGATATTTGTGTATTTGGCGCGTCGAGTAGTATAATAGATAAATCATATATAGATCAGATAGAAGAATTCGGACGCGGTATGGCGAAAAGAGGTCACGGGCTTGTATACGGCGCCGGAGCGTCAGGACTTATGGGCGCGGCGGCACGCGGTGTTCATGAAATCGGAGGCAGAATTGTCGGCGTTGTTCCTGATTTCTTTGAAGATGAGGATATGGGTGTAGACGGTAAAATTTATGATAAATGTACCGAGCTCATAAAAACCGACAGTATGCGCGAAAGAAAACGCATAATGGAGGATATGGCGGACGCTTTCGTTATTGTTCCCGGAGGAATAGGAACTTTTGAAGAATTCTTTGAAGTTTTTACTTTAAAACAGCTTGAAAGACACAACAAAGCAATAGCAATACTTAATATTAATGGATATTATGACGCAATGATTAAAATGCTTGATGTGGCAGTTGAGGAAAAATTCATGCGGGAAGCATGCCACATGCTTTACAAAGTATTTGATAAGTATGAGGAAATGCTTGATTACATTGAAAACTACAAAGCGCCTAAGATAAATGTTTTTCAAACAAAAAATATAGAAACTATTTAAAAAGAAAGAGAGCGAATATATGCAGGACGGAGTAAAACTTGAGCGTAAAACAAAAGAAGAATTAAAACAAATTGCGCAAGGCCTTGGAATTGAAAAAATTTCGGCCTTAAAAAAAGACGATATTATTGCTTTAATACGCGCGAAAAGAGAGGAGCTCGCAAAGGAAGAGGAGCAGAAGCCTCAGGTAAAAAAAAGAGAGCGGCCGGCGGACGTTGTAGAGGTACAGGGAATTCTTGACGTAATGTCAGACGGATTTGGATTTCTTCGTGTGGAAAATTATATGTCAAGCAAAAATGATATATATGTATCACCTACTCAAATACGACGGTTCAGTCTGAAAACAGGTGATGAAATAGTAGGTGACTGCCGTCCTTCACAAGAGGAAGATAAATATTCACCTTTGCTCTTTGTAAAAACTATTAACAGTGACTCTATTGACGTCGCGTTAAAACGCAGACCGTTTGAACGGCTTACACCTATCTATCCTAAAGAAAAGCTGCTGCTTGATACAGGAGAAAGAGAAAAAAGCGCATCGCGCTTAATTGACCTCATCGCTCCTATAGGTAAAGGACAGCGCGGAATGATTGTAGCTCCTCCAAAAGCCGGTAAGACTACTATTATCAAGCAGATTGCGCAGTCTATTTCAAAAAATTATCCTGATATAAAACTAATCGTGCTTCTAATTGACGAACGCCCTGAAGAGGTAACAGATATTAAGCGTTCAATAGACGGAGAAGTTATATTTTCAACTTTTGACCAGCAGCCCGAAAATCACTGCAAAGTCGCGGAAATGGTACTTGAGCGCGCGTCAAGACTTGTAGAACAAAAAAAAGATGTTGTTATTCTGTTAGACTCAATAACCAGACTTGCGCGCGCATATAACCTTACAGTCGCTCCGACAGGAAGAACACTGTCAGGCGGTCTTGATCCAGACGCGCTTTTTAAACCAAAGAAATTTTTCGGCGCCGCGCGTAATATAGAAGAAGGCGGAAGTCTGACAATTCTTGCCACAGCTCTTGTAGAAACAGGCAGCCGTATGGATGATGTTATTTTTGAAGAATTTAAAGGCACCGGTAATATGGAATTGAAATTAGACAGAATTTTACAGGAAAAGCGTATTTTTCCCGCTATTGATATTCTCAAATCAGGAACCCGCAGGGAAGAAGATCTTCTTAGTAAAAAAGAGCTTGATGCCAACTGGATAATCCGTCGCGAAATGGGCAAAGGCTCCAATGCTGACGCAACCGCAAGATTGCTTCAATATATGCAAAGCACAAAAGACAATAAAGATTTTGTTGATCTGATGATTACAAACTTCGGGAAATAAATATTCTTAATACAAAATACTTAAAAAATATTATAAATCATATTTTTGTAACATATTGGCACCGTTTAAAAACGGTGTCTATTTTATATAAACTTTTGTAACATCAGCAAACAGACAACGGACAAAACTTCTGTGATATATCCTCTGCAAAACAATTATATCTTAACAAGAAAACTTAATGAAAACATTATTTAAACAAAACGAAGATATCTGTACAAAAATCTAATCTTATAATGCTATACACATCATGACATCATAATACAAAAGCGGCTCAGTCCTGTTATATGACTGAGCCGCTTCCTTATTTAATATTATGAATGTAACCTGTATATAATTTGTTTTATATTTATTTGCTAAACTTTCCGCTCAACGGTGTCATACCAACAAGGCTGCTCCAAACATATGCTGACATATATCCGCCGTCCTGAGGCCTAAGTTCCACCTTTACCGTGTCTGTTTCAGGTATTTCTCCGGTTATGCCGTTGATGTTTACGGCCCTTACACCTATCAATATACCTTCCGGCGAATATGATGACACTATCAATACGCCGTTTGCCTGTGTATTCTTGATAACGCTGACATCAACAAATCCGTCTTCTTCCGCATTGGCAATATCCGTTATTGTGTAATCCCTTCCCGAAATTACAGAAACAACTATATCCACATCGCTTATCACGTTGTAGTTCTCACTATCCTCAGGTGTATATACAGCCTTAAATGTATGTTCGCCGATCTCGCCTACATCCTGACTGCCGTCTTCCCAGCTCCAGCCGTCAGGCAAACGCACGCCGCTAAGCAACTGACCGTACTCAGCAGTTACTCCCGTCGGTATTATATATTCCGGATCTATTTTTGTAATTTCATACATCTGATAAGAATTTTCATCGCTTAGAGTATAGAACTCCGAATCGTCTCCGACAAGTGCAGCTGTTGCTGAATGAACACCGGCATTTATTTTATTGCCGCCTGTTACTTCTAATTCTACCTTATCAGTCTTTGCCGCTCCTGTTATCACCGCTGTGACATTGCTCGCTTCCCCATCATATGGACGTGTCTCATAATTTGACCACTCAATGCCAAGCTGCATCGGAGTTACATTGACAATGATTGTATTATCATCACTGCCATTAATGTTCACAGATCCGCCGTATTCTACTGTGATAATATTTTCACCCAGAACAAAGTTGTTTGTCTTGTTGACCTTTACACTTAGTCTTGCTGTTCCTTCTGTATTAGCTTCGTTAGTATACTCTACATTTGCCTGTCTAAGCGGCGTCATATCTTCACCTATATAGAACTGAACCGTATCATAAAGTGCATATGTTGAAATATCTGAATTCCTCAATGATACTTTTACTGTCAACTCAAGCGTATCCTGATATTGAATGTCTGTTGCGTCTGCAGTTACCTGTGAGTCCGCCTTTGCCATTGTTACAGTAATTGATTGTTCTTCTGCCGCGTTATAGTTATCATCGCCCTCTACCATGTAGTATACTGTATAGTTAGCTGCATCTATAGCTTTCGGAATACTCTCGGAATATTCACCTGTTCTTCCAAGCTTATAAAGCATCTTACCGCCGTTTGTAGAACCCGCACTAATCAGCTCCTGTTCCGCGCCGTTATATACAAGCGTTTTGGC
>CAJTPP010000070.1:9030-14736 GCA_910578235.1 uncultured Clostridia bacterium
ATTGATACATCTATCATTTTCTCTTCGCTATCTTTATAGTTTGTACCGCCGTCTGCCATGTAATATACTTTATAGTTACCGGCGTCTGTTACGCTTGGCAGCATATCTGAATATTCACCGTTTTCTCCAACCTTATAGACTATCTTGCCGTTCGACACCTCACCGGCTGTTACAAGTTCCTGCGCCTGACCTGTATATGTCAATGTGTTAGCTTCCGGAACTTTTGTGATTTCTATGTCTGCCTTCAAAATCTCATATGGCTGAGTTGACGCGTCATCCGGCAGCTTGTAGTAACGCGCTTCTGCTCCTACAAGTTTCGCGGTGGCTGTATACTGACCGGCATGTACCGCCGTTCCGTTTTCTACTTCCACATTTACAACATCATCTTCTAAAACACCCGATATGGACGCGCTTACATTATTTTCTAATCCGTTATACACGCGTGTGTCATAATCCGACCAGGTAATATTAAGCTCTATAGGATTTACGTTTACAATAATCTGATTATCATTACTTTCATTAATGTTTACTGTTCCGCCGTATCTTGCCGTAACAACATTACGGCCCGGTTTAAATCTGGTTTTATTTACCTGTATATTTCTTACCGTCACCTTACCTGTGGTTTTTGACTCATTGTTGTATGTTACTGAGCCTGAACCTATTATAAATCCGTTTGCTTCAAACTCTACCTGTTCTTTAGCCGCATACGTTTGTATTCCATTGTTTCCGGCTGTTGATACAGTTGCTTCCAGCGTCAAAACATCGTTATACGTTACATTTACAGCGTATTCTGTACTTACAATTGAATCCGCATTAGCTACAGTAACATCTATTCTTTCTTCTGCCGCGTCATTGTAGTTATTATCACCGGTTACTTTATAGTATAGCGTATAGCTGCCGGCGCTTTTAACCGTCGGAATTTCCGTTGTATACTCTCCGCCGTCAAGCTTATACATCATTGTACCTCCGCTTGTTTCGCCCGGAGTTACAATATCCTGTTCTTCACCATTATAAACTATCGCGTTTATTCTCGGCGCCGCCACTTCAGGATCTGCCTTTTCCATGGTTGCGTCTATAGTCTTAGCTTCAATATCGTTATAGTTATCGTTGCCCTGTACCTTATATAATATCTTGTAAGTTCCGGCATTTACAAGCTCAGGTACTTCAGGTGAATATTCACCGGTAACCTCGCCGCTGCCCGGGTCTGCAAGAGTGTACATCATAATACCGTTTTCCGCAGCGCCCGGTTCTAATAACTGCTGTTTTGAGCCGTTATATGTAAGCTCTCTGGCGGCAGGCTCCGCTGTTATTGCTGAAGGCGCTTTTTCAATCGTATACTGACATGTTGTCTGTGCTTCATCGTCAGGCAGCTTATAAAAGCCTGCATGCGCGCCCGTAAGCTCTGTTGCTACTGCTGTATGCGTTCCGGCACTGCTCTGAGTTCCGTTGGATACGGCTATTTTTACGTCGTCATCTATTACACGGAGACCTGCCGTTGCTATGATATTACTTTCTGTTCTGTCATATGTCCGTATTTCATTACCTGACCATTTTATGCTTACATCTACAGGATCTACTATTACCGTCATTCTGTTACCTTTGGTTGCGTTTACATTTACGTTTCCGCCAAAATCTGCTTCAATAATATTTTCACCAGGTTTGAAGTTCCTCTTGGTTACGTTTATATCGTCTATGACTGCGGTACCCGTAATTTTGATGTTTGGGTCATCGTATGTTATCATTTTATGGCCAATTTCAACTCTGTCCGCGCCTTCGATAAGATAGAAGCGCACCTCGTCTATATCCGCGGCAAACAGTTGTGCTCCCATTCTTTTCTGAACCGTTACCGGTATTCTCAACGTGCCGTGATATGGTACATGTACCACATCGGAGCCTACCTCCGGCGCTACCGCAACATCCACATCCGCTTTTGCTATTACTACCGTTATCGGCTCTCCTACCTTGTACGCCTGCGCGTCATTATCTCCGGCAACCATGTAGTACACTTTATATGTGCCTGCAAGTGTATATTCAGGGAGATTTGCTGTGTATCTGCTATCATCCGGAAGGTTTGTGCTGCTGTAATTCATAGCGTCAGCCTCAGCCTTCGTAAACGCGGCATAACGCATTTCACGATTATTTGCGCCTCTGCCGGCTGTTATAATCACCTGCGACACTCCGTTATAAGTGATGCCTGAAATAGCCTGCGGTACAAGCTCTATGTCTGCAACACCCGGTATTATTTCTGCCTCCAAAGTTCTTGCCGCCATATCATTATGGTTCTCGTCTCCGACAACTCTGTACTCTACCACGTAATCATCTGCCGCCGTAGCCTTTATCTGAGTTACATCGCCGGTCCATTCACTCCATGCAGATTCATCTGCCGATGCGGTTTTAAATCTGTACTCTATAGTACCGCCCGTAACCGTTCCCGAAATTATAAGCTGCTGCGGGGCGTCATTGCACATCAAGCCTGTCAGTCCTACCGGCGCAAGATCGATAACTGGCTCTGCCTTTACGATTCTGTAATCCTGCGTATTGGCTTCCGGCAGCTTATAGTAACCCGCGTCCGGACCGGTAAGCGCTGCTGCTGTTGCCGTGTGTGTTCCGGCATTTGTTGCATCGCCGCCTGTAACCGTTACATTTACTGTGTCACCCTCGGCAAGCTTTGTCGCTGTCGCCGCCGCATTGCTCGGATTTCCGTTGTATGTACGGTCTAACACATTTTCCCATGTAAGTCCTATTTCCTTCGGTTTTACTTCAACTATAATCTCTTCCGATTCACTCGCGCCAAGACTTACTCCGCCGCCATATATTACCTTAATCTTGTTCTCTCCAATCTTAAAGCGGCTCTTGTTTATTTTTATACCCGTAATAGTCGCCGTGCCGTTGACTCCGTCGGTATATTGTACTGTTGCTCCTCCAAGATACTGCAAACCTTCCAGAACATAGAATTCAACCTGATTATCCGCCGCAAATGTTGATATAGCTTTTCTCTGAACATTTACTGTAAGTGAAACCGTATCATCATAAGTCACAACTTTCTTATCAGCCGTCATCTCTGACTCTGATTTGCCTATTCTTACGGTTATGTTGCCTCCGTTAAGGCCATTATAGTTAATATTTTCAAGCACTCTGTAGTATACAGTATATTCGCCGCCTGCTACAGCCTTCGGAATTTCTGTTGTCCACTCGCCTGTCAGACCAAGTCTGTACTGCATAGTACCGCCTGTTACTGTTCCGGCGCTTACAAGCTCCTGCTCGCTGCCTGTCGCCACAAGATTGGTTTTCGCCTCAGGAACCTTTGTAATTTGCGAATTGGCCTTAGCTATCGTTACGGTTAAGCTATCCTCCAAAGTATCGTTATGGTTAGCGTCGCCTTTAACTTTATAGTATACAGTATATGTACCCGCATCTCTGGCTATAGGGATACTTGATAACCACTCACCTGTCTCACCTACTCTGTACTGCAAAGTACCGCCTGTTGCAGTACCTGCATTTACAAGCTCTTGCTTGTTGCCGTTATATGTGAGATTTTTTGCTGTCGGTCTTGATGTAAGTCTTGAATCCTCTCCGGCTATCGTTACGCTGACCGTCTGTTCAGCTACATCAACTTTATATCCTACGGTGTATGTATCCGCATTGGTCGCCGTCGGAATGTTTGCCGACCACGACCCGCTGTCCAGCCTGTACTGCATAGTACCGCCCGAAGTGCTTCCCGCATTTACAAGCTGCTGCGCGTTGCCTGAATATCTGAGTATTCTTGCCGACGGCGCTGTTATACGCGGAGTTGCCTTTTTAATTGTTACATTAATGCTCTTTGCAGCTATATTATTATAATCACTATTACCTATGACCTGATAGTATACAGTATATGTGCCCGCATCTCTGGCTACAGGCGCTGTTCCTGTCCATGAACCGCTTGTTCCTATTCTATACTGCATTGTTGTCCCCGATGCGGAAGTTCCTCCTATGATAAGCGGCTGATAGCCTTCGTTGTATGTAAGGTCCATTGCAGTCGGTGCTGTATATGACGGTGTTGCCTTGCTGATTGTTACTGTACAGGTTGCCGACTTTGATGCATATCCATTGGTTGTATCTGCCGCAACATTGACCGTAATAGTAGCTGTTCCCACGTGTAAAGGAGTCACCATACCGCTAGATGATACAGTCGCTACGCTTGTGTTACTACTCGAATAAGTTCTCGTTCCGCTCGAATTTGTCGATACCGACAGTGCTGACGCGCTGCTTCCATAAGTCATCGTTTTATCCGATACGGAAAGTGTCGGTTCTTTGCCTATCACGTACGGTGAGTCAGAGGTACCACTTCCGCTTATTACTACGGCATTTGCTGCGTCTAAAAAGAATGCCGGACGAATCCCGTAAGTACCATAGTACCCGCTTCTGTAACCCACACCACCACTTGTTGAATCGACTATACGGACATAGCAGCCGTTGGGCGCGTACGGCGTACGTAGCAAAGAGGTATCCGCACCTCTTGACATATAGTAATTATTGCCTAAGATGCTACGGTTATCATATACTGCCTTTAGCTGACGTACATCCGGCAAAAATATGCTGTCTGTCGTATACTTAGCATATACACTGGTATAATTCTGCATAATATCAGCTATGCTGTTAGTATACGTATGAACTGCCGAACCTGTACTCTTATCTACTTTATCGTAATCTGTTAGCACCTCCTTCTGTGACACAGACTTTATAAAGCCTTTTTCATATGATTTAAAGCTGTTCATAAAGCCCTTCTCTTTGTCATAAGGATTTTCGCTGACATTTGAGCTGTTAGGCACTGACTCAGGCCATACCACATTACCCGCTGACGCAGAAGAATTAAGCCATGCGCGAATACTTGAATACCCCCAGTAGTTTGAACCGTAGTTCGCACGGCTGCCAACACGCGCATGTGTACCTGTTGTACCTTTACCGTCAAACGCTTTTTGGCAAATACTTGTATCCGCATACATCAGCGGCAGATATCCGCTTTTCGGAGAGGTGGCAAAATCGGTTGATTGAATGGTAGAGCCGCTTATTTTCTGAAATCCTACGCACCTCCATACTATATCTTTGCCATTGTAGTTTCCCATTTTTATGTAAGTACCAAGCTGAATATTCGCTGCCGCGCTTGCTGTCGTTTCCGGAATGACTGGAAGCATAGGCATAAACGCTGTAAGCATTGACGCTGTAAGCACCACGCTTATGAGTCTTTTTTTAATTTTTTGAATTTTACCTGAAAATTTCATTGTTTTCTCCTTTCGGATTAGTTCTTAATTTTTTCTTTTTTTCTCTTATTATTCTTTTTTTACACATAAAAACTCTTCATCAAAACTTTTATGATATAAAGTAAATAATTCGAGAAGTGTGTCAATATCCGGCTGCGCGTAGCCCGTTTCCCAGTGTCCGACTGTCTGCTGCTTCTTTTCCAGCCGATCTGCAACCTCCTGCTGTGTAAGTCCGACACTCTGACGCATTTGCTTGAATTTTGCTGCTATTTCCCGTTTTGTCATCATATCTTTATCACCTCCTTACCGATATACATAGCCCTTTACCTTTTCTTTTGTATAACTGTTTTAAAGTTCATCCATAGCCATCACCTTTACTTTTTACCCCTTTTGTAAGCAGAGTTATTAGAATATTACACATTCCCATGTAAGCCTCCGCCGTTAATAAAATGTAAATATTTCTTAT
>CAJTPP010000071.1 GCA_910578235.1 uncultured Clostridia bacterium
GAATGCTTTCATTTTCTAAAATTTGATTGTATGAATCCTTAAATGCAATTATAATACCAAGCATCGGTATGTACGAAAATACAAGCAAAAGAATTATACCGGGAACTGTCAGTGCAGAAAGTTCCGCATTATCACGAAACTCTTTCCATCGGCTCTTTTTCTTGACCGGCACTGCATTCTTATTTATTTCTGTCTTTGCCATAGCTATTTTCCTCGCTTTCTATTTATTTTACTATTTGTTAATATTTTATCTGATATATCGTAATAATTCAAGTGCAAAAAATTTACTTTTTGTTAATATATTGACCTTTTTATTGTGCAGTATTAATACTATAACCTGATTTTTACAGCTTGTCATATACAAATTACACATAAAAATTCCTGTTTAGTCCTTGATTAATCTTTTTTTGTGTGTTATACTACCAATTAAAGTAACAAGAAAAGAGTGTGTGTATTATGTACAATGTAATTGTAGTAGATGATGAAATGATTATACGGGAAAGCATTTCATCCTTCATTAACAACAGCAATACAGGTTTCAATGTTATAGAAGCGTTTCGCGACGGCAGTGATGCCATTAAATATCTTGAGGAAAATGATGTGGATCTTGTTATTTCAGACATTAGAATGATAAATGTCTCAGGTCTCGATCTCGCCCAGTACATTTACGAGAACAAGCCGTGGATAAATGTCATCCTCCTGAGCGGTTACGCCGAATTTGAATACGCCAAAACGGCTATTAAATACAACGTGAAGGAATATATTACAAAACCGACTAATTTTGACGATCTCAAAAATATCCTTATCAGCATGCGCGCACTCATTACCGCAAACAAAAAGAACAATATCAACTCGTTCCTTGACAATATTATGCAGCTTCACGCCTCTATTATCTCCGTTAATTCCGCGGAAGCGCAGGCTCAGCTTCGTATTCTTTTAGACAGCAATACGCGCAGAAATGAGCAGCTCGGACAATATGCATTCAATATTTTTGAAATTATCATAGACAAGCTGTACGCAAATCTGAATATCAGAATTTCATCTGATATTACTGATTACAGCTCACTGCCTGAAATGTCAGATCATGACGAAATATACGCGTTGTCAACTCACATTCTTGACAGTATAGTAAGCCAGCTTGCCATAAAGGATAAAAAGACAGATAATATCGTAATTGACAAGCTCATTCAGTTTGTGAATGATAATTTTTCAAGAAATATTTCTCTTCAGGACGCCGCTGAAAAAGTATTTTTTAATCCCGCCTATTGCAGCCGGTTCTTCAAGGAACAGACAGGCGAAAATTTCAGCGATTATCTGCTGAGAGTGCGTATGGAAAACGCCGTGCGTCTGCTTCATGAAAACAAAAAAATCACCGATATAAGCAAAGCCTGCGGTTATCAAAGCTCGGGCTATTTTACCCGCGTATTTAAGGATTACTATCACTGCACACCCAGAGAATACATGCGCAAAGCCTGAGTACATACAAATCATTCTGTATGCGGCCATTCACAACGCAAGCACACCGAAAGGATCATACTTACCATGAAAAGAATAAAAAACAGCTGGCTTTATATAAAGCATTTCAAAATGAACAGTATATTTTTACGCACCTTTTTACTTATCGCTGTTCTGATTATCGTGCCGTTTCTGATACTGAGCATTATGTTTTATTCCAATACGATCAGAAATCTGCGCGAGGAAATCACTTTAGAAAATTCCTCCATACTGGACAGTTCGGTAAATATAATTGACAGAACTCTAACAGAATGCGATATGATGAGCAGTTCTATCGCCAATAATGAAAGCGCGCAAATGTTTATGATTAACAACATAAATACTGACTCATTCCGCTCGCTTGCCCAACTGGCAAAAACGCTGCCGATAGTTTACAAATACATTGACTCGGTATACATATATTCCGATTTATACAACTCTGTCATTATGAATGAAAACCCTATTCCGCTTGATGAATTTTCCGACAGCGGATGGCTTGACGGTTATAAATCTGTCAATTCTCAAAGAGGAGTTATAATCCCGCGCATTAAAAATAACACGTACCCTCAGCTTATCACTATTATTAAGCCTATATATGTCGCTGACGAAAAAAAAGGCGCCGTAATAATGAATATCGACTCGCAAATCATGTATAGTTCTATGCTTTACAAACGCTATAAGGACGGCAGAATTTTTTCCCTCATAAACCACGACAACAATATTATTATGTCAAGTGACAGCTCCTATTTCAATATGCAGCCTGACAATATAGGTTTAACTTCCGAGGCTGTCCAATCTGACACAAAATCCGTTTCCTGCGAAATCAACGGTGAAAATCACACCGTGCTCTCAGCAGACAGCCGTATAAGCGGCTATAAATATATAAGCGCGTATCCGCTTACCCTATATAAGCACCGGCTTTCGCAGTTTCGTCTGCAAATTATAACCATTCTGATGCTGCTTTTAACCACAGTCTTTATTCTTGCCTATGTCGCATCATTAAAAAGTTATACTCCGCTTCGGGAAATCATTTCGTTTCTTGATAATTCATCACCATTTGATGACAATATTGATGCGGAGGATAAAAATGAGCTGATGTACATCATTAACAGTATACAGCTTCACATTGAGGATAAAACAAAAATGGAGGAAATCCTTGAAGAGCGAATGAAGCTTCTAAAAAAAGCTCAATATGATATGCTTCAAACCCAGATCAACCCGCATTTCCTCTATAACACACTCGAAACAATCAACTGGATGTCATATAATCTGTCCAATTCCGATAATCCGGTGTCAAAATCACTGATTAATCTTGCAAACTTTTTCAGAAACACACTGTCATCGGGATATTTTGTTTCAATAGAAGATGAAATCAAATATACCAAGGAATACGTCAGCATCCTTGCGCTGCGTTATGGCGATCTGTTTGATATTGAATGGGATATCGATGATGAAATTCTTTCATGTACCATAATAAAAATCTGCCTCCAGCCTCTTATTGAAAACGCGGTATACCATGGACTTAAACCAAAAAATGACAAAGGCTTGATTAAGATTTCAGGGCAATGCGACAATGACAATATAGTAATAACCGTCAGCGACAACGGCGTGGGAATGGACGGGGAAACACTTAACAATCTCAATCTTACTTTTTCAGACAATGTTTACGATGACGAAAAATCTCATATAGGTCTTGCAAATGTTAATAAAAGAATTAAAATTATATTTGGAGAAAACTACGGAATTTCTGTGCAGTCACGCGAGGGAAAAGGCACAGATGTATATGTTACTATCCCCCGTGAACTATAATATAATTCACGGCTATAACAGGTAAAACATACTCAGGCAAAAAAAGAATACGCTGTTTTAAACAGCGTATTCTTTTTGCAAAGATCTATTTTTCAGTCTCTACCGATATCTTTTTACCGTCGCTTTTCATTACAATATGACCGCTTTCATCTGTACGCAAAATTTCTGACCCCGCGTCTGCCAATTTGCTCAGCGTCTCCTCATGAGGATGTCCGTAAGAATTGTCCTTACCGCAGCTTATAACCGTATACTGCGGCATTACCTCACGCAAAAACGGATACGAGGTTGAAGTGCTTGATCCATGATGTCCGGCCTTTAGAACCGTCGATTTCAATTCCGCTCCGCCCGACAGAATTTCTTCCTCGACCTCACGCTCGGCGTCACCCGTGAACAAAAACGAAGTGTCACCGTATGTTACTTTCAGCACTATTGATGTGTTGTTTAAATCCTTGCCTTTCTCGTCAACAGGCGCAAGAAATTCAACAGTACTGCTTCCCAGATATACATATTCCCCCGCGGCAGGATGTTCAATTGTAACATTCTGTTCCTGAGCTTTTTTCACAAAATTTTTATACGCTTTTGTGTCCGCCTCTTTTTCAGGCGCATATATATGCTCCGCGTCAGCTACGGACAGCGCCGCCGAAAGACCTCCCACATGATCCTCATGCGCGTGAGTACATACAACATATTCCAGCTCATTGATATCCTTTTCCTTTAGATACGCCGCGACAAGCTGACTGTCCGCCACATTTCCACCGTCGATCATCATCGCTTCCCCGTCACAGATAACAAGCGCGCTGTCAGCCTGTCCCACATCAATAAAATCAACCTCAAACTGTGAATTAATACCCGGCTCTGTTACCGGCGCCTGATTTGCGCCAATCCCCAATGACATCAAAACCGCTGTAATAAAACTTATTATACCTTTCATAGCTGCTCCTCTCTTCGTCTCGCTTAATGTCCTGTTTTTAAAATTCTATTCGCATTATCAACACGTTCCTGCGAAGGCGAGTCTATTCCGTCAAGCTCATAGGGTATTCCAAGCTGTTCCCATTTTGTCACGCCAAGCGTATGATACGGAAGCACTTCTATTTTTTCCACATTATCCAGCGTGTCAATAAAATCACGTGTTTTTACAAGGTATTCATCATAATCGCTTTTCCGCGGCACAAGCACATGTCTTATCCATACAGGTTTTCTTATATCAGACAAATATTTGAGCATATCAAGAATATTCTCATTTGTTCTTCCTGTCAGCTCAATATGCTTTTCATTATCTATATGTTTTATATCCACAAGCAACAAATCGGTATATTTCATAAGCTCGGTAAATTTTGAAAAGAACGAATCTTCCCTTGTGAATACCGCGCCGCTCGTGTCAATAACCGTGTGCACATCCATCGCCTTAAATTTTTTAAATAATTCTATAAGAAAATCCATCTGCATAAGCGGTTCACCGCCGCTTATAGTGACACCGCCGTCACTCTTCCAATAGTTCCTGTAGCGTATAGCTTTTTCAACAAGCTCGTCAACACCAATCTTTTCTCCGCTCCGCATGTCCCATGTGTCCGGATTATGACAAAACTGACAGCGCATAGGGCAGCCGGACATAAAAATAACAAAACGTACCCCCGGCCCGTCTACAGAACCGAAGCTTTCAGTAGAATGGATATAGCCGTACATATTTTTCTCCCTTCAATTGAAAAGGCTGCCTGCGCGTTTACGCATGCAGCCTTTTTATTCATAATATATCTGTCAGCACAAGACTTTATTACATTGTTTTATGACAAGTTCTCGCAATAACGTCAAGCTGCTGCTCCTTCGTAAGGTCAATAAACTTAACCGCATATCCTGATACACGGATAGTGAAGTTAGCATATTCTTCCTTCTCAGGATGCTCCATAGCGTCAATAAGTTTTTCTGTGCCAAACACATTAACATTAAGATGATGCGCGCCCTGATCAAAATAACCGTCAAGAATATTAACAAGGTTATTCTTTCTCTCAACATTGTCATGACCCAACGCGTCAGGCGACATAGTCTGCGTGTTTGAAATACCGTCAAGAGCATACTCATATGGCAGCTTAGCAACTGAGTTAAGAGATGCAAGCAAACCATTCTTCTCTGCTCCGTATGAAGGATTAGCGCCCGGTGACAGCGGTTCTCCGCCCTTTCTTCCGTCAGGAAGAGACGCTGTAGCCTTACCGTACACAACATTTGATGTGATTGTAAGAATTGATGTTGTCGGTTCTGAATCACGATATGTGTGATAGTGCTTTAGCTTACCCATAAATGTTTTCAGCAGCCATACAGCAATATCGTCAGCTCTGTCATCATCATTACCGTAACGCGGGAAGTCACCCTCTGTTTCAAATTCAGTTATAATACCATATTCGTCACGAATAGGTTTAACCTTCGCGTACTTAATAGCAGACAGTGAGTCTACCACGTGTGAGAAGCCCGCAATACCTGTGGCAAATGTGCGTCTTACATCTGTGTCAATAAGCGCAAGCTCAGCCGCCTCATAATAATATTTATCATGCATATAATGAATAAGGTTCAATGTATTCACGTAAACACCCGCAAGCCACTCCAACATATCATCATATCTTTCGATTACTTCATCATAATCAAGATACTCTGATGTGATCGGTCTGTAAGCAGGTCCTACCTGTGTGCGTGTTTTAGCGTCAACTCCGCCGTTCATAGCGTAAAGCAGACATTTTGCAAGGTTTGCTCTCGCTCCGAAGAATTGCATCTCCTTACCTGTCTGTGTAGCCGATACACAGCAGCAGATTGAATAGTCGTCACCCCATACCGGACGCATAACATCATCATTTTCATACTGAATTGAACTTGTTTCCACTGAGATATACGCCGCGTACTTCTTAAAGTTTTCAGGAAGCCTTGACGAATAAAGCACTGTAAGATTTGGCTCCGGTGAAGGTCCCATATTTTCAAGCGTATGAAGGAAACGATAATCGTTCTTCGTAATCATATGTCTGCCGTCCTGACCGATACCCGCAACCTCAAGAGTAGCCCATACCGGATCACCCGAGAACAACTGATTATATGAGTCAGGTCTTGCAAACTTAACCATTCTGAACTTCATTACAAGATGGTCAATAAGCTCCTGAGCCTGTGCCTCTGTAATCAAGCCCTTTTCAATGTCTCTGTTGATATATATGTCAAGGAATGTTGAAACTCTGCCGACACTCATTGCGGCGCCGTTCTGAGTCTTTATAGCAGAAAGATAACCGAAGTACAGCCACTGAACAGCCTCTTTAGCCGTTGTGGCAGGCTTTGAAATATCATAGCCGTATGACGCAGCCATCTTCTTCATATCACCCAGCGCTCTGTACTGCATCTGGATTTCTTCTCTCAGACGGATAATGCTGTCTGTCATTGTTCCGTCTCCGCAATGTTCAAAATCATTAGCCTTCTGTTCCATAAGATAATCAATACCGTAAAGAGCTACTCTTCTGTAATCTCCTACAATACGGCCTCTTCCATAGGTATCGGGAAGGCCTGTAACAATCTTATTTTTTCTGATGGCGCGCATTTCCGGCGTATAAGCGTCAAATACACCCTGGTTATGCGTTTTATGATATTCTGTAAAGATCTTGTGCATCTCCGGATCAGGCTCATAGCCGTACATTGTAAGCGAATCCTCCGCCATACGGATACCTCCGTAAGGCATAAACGCTCTCTTTAAAGGCTTGTCAGTCTGAAGTCCGACAATCTGCTCCAAATCCTTAAGTTCCTCACTGATATAACCCGGGCCATGTGATGTAATTGATGATACAATATTTGTATCCATATCAAGAACTCCGCCCTTGGCGCGTTCCTCTTTCTGAAGTTCCTTCAGTTTTCCCCAGAGCTTGTTGGTAGCTTCTGTCGGTTCCGCAAGGAACGACTCATCGCCCTCATATGCAGTGTAATTTCTCTGAATAAAGTCACGAACGTCAATGGATTGTGTCCATTTTCCAGGTACGAAGCCCGCCCATTCTTCTCTTTCTGCGTTTTTCATAATATTTCCTCCCTGTTCTTATTATGTTATTTACGGCAGCAGAATATTGATGTCATTCTGCTCAGCTTTACCTGATTTCCCCAAAATATGGGTAGGTCTGATTTCCGCACATATATAGTACCACTTATACGCCAAAAAGTCAATAAAAATTACAAAAAAAGAATAAACAGTTTATACTGTTTATTCCGCTCTTTTATCAGTAAAAATAAATATCTCAGCCATTAAAGATTTGTCTTTAAAAATTCCTCCACCGCTCTTGCCGCTTCATCCTCGTCGGAGCCGTCAACCGTTACATTAATTGTATTTCCGCATTTCACTCCAAGTCCCATTACCGCAAATATTCTCTTTGCATCTCCGCTTTTATCGTCCTTTTCAATCGTAATTGACGACTGATATTTTGCCGCTTCTTTTACGAGAATTCCGGCCGGTCTTGCGTGTATTCCCTGCGGATCCGTTATTGTATAGCTGAATTGTTTCATTGTTTTCTCTCCTTATAACTATGATATTTTATTATATGCCATTTTTTCAATTTATACATATCATTTACTGAATAAGGAATATTTATTCACACCCATCCATCTTTATAAGCTATACTTTTTAATGTAAAATTCATTCTATAATACTTTCTGTCAACAGTGAATTTAATTTTTTACAGCATAATATATCATTATAGAAATTTGTTTTTTTAGAGATCTGACTGTTGGATGGCTTGGAAATACAACATTACGTTTTTATCATATCCCAAAAGCTTCATCATATTTGATAAATCCATTTAACTTATCTCTATTTCCATCAAAACATATTGCCATAAAATTTCCGTCATCAACTTCAAAAGACGCTTTAATCCCATATTTGCTTGCAGGAACATAACCGGCTTTTGGATAATAATTTGAATGTCCTAAAACAACAGAATACTCATATCCCAATTTATGAGCAATCATATGCCCGTGCTCTATCAATGATAATCCTATCCCCTGATTTTGATATTCCGGCAAAACAGAAAGCGGAGCAAGAGCCAGCACCTCCACATCATTCACCAACGCTTTTGTAAAAAGAATATGTCCCACAATTCTGCCATCTTCAATTGCAACAAGAGACAATTCCGGAATAAATGATTTGCTTTTCCTCAACTCAACAACTAAATCCTGCTCATTGCCGTCACTGTGTTCAGCGCTTTCAAAAGATTTTTTTATTATTTTATACACTTTATCATAATCTGCCATTTTTTCTTGCCTGATATTCAAAATACACACCTCTTTAAAAAATTCTCATCTAAAATCAATTACATTGTATAAACAACACAATTCAGAGCAATTAAATCATTGATCTTTTACCAAACAAACTTCTATAGCAATATATTTTTTCACAATAAAAATATATTGCTGTCACTATGAATACCACTTATTATATAAAGCTTACCCCAAAAGACTGCAAAACAGTCTTTTCCTCTAATCATTAAAAAATTCATCTATACCCTCGGCGATTGCCCGCCCGATTTCATCGCTTGAAGACCGCAAAACCTCCAGATCTGTGACGCTGTCAAAAAATCCGATTTCAAGATAAGCTATAGGCACCGGGCATTTGTTAAACAAAATCAAATATTCCTCGCCGCCGATGGGAGGATTGCATTCAAGCCCGCTTGCTGAAGAGATCTTTGAATTTATACGCTCCGCAAGCCCGTTTGATCTTTCAGTATAATCCTCCGGTATACCCGCCTGAGTATACGCCTCTCCCAGACTTATGTACGAGGTTCCATGCCCCCCTCCCGCGTTTGAATGTATACAGACATACGCCGACGCGTCAGAGGATGCGCTTATATCATTATTCGGAAAGCAATACGAAACGCGCTTATTCATGGACGGATTTTGCCCGCTTGACGTCCTTGTCATACGCACCTCATACCCCATATATTCAAGATATTTCCGGGCGGCTTCAGCATTTGCAAGATTGATTTCAGGCTCCGTGTCCCTGTCTCCGTTTTCCAGTCTGTACCAGCACGAGCCGTTTTCGGGAGCTGTGCCCGTACAGCCGCTCCCCTCGCAGTCCTTATAAAAAGTACCGTTCTTGTAATGCCGCCATTCTCCCCATTCACCGCGCGCCTCATTATAAATATAACCCTCGTCCGCTTTTTCCTCGTCAGACATAAAAGACGACTCTTTTCCATGTCCCGCGTCCAAAACAATGACTTTGCGGACATCATCAACGTCATCAGCAACCATATTGCTTTTAACAGTGAAAGTATCAGATACAGCCATCTCCCTGAGCATATCTGTCTCCGGCAAGACAATATCTTCATTTTCATCGCGGTTTTTACGATTACTGTGTATAAATACGGCCGATATACAAAATACCGCCGACACAAGCAGCAATATCAGAGCGGCGCGTGTTACACGTTTTAATTGATCATTATTTATCACTTTCATTCCTCTATCCAACAATATCAGTATTCTTTACTGATCCTCAGCGTCATACGGAAATGTTACATACATCGTTGTACCCTTGCCCAGCACGCTCTTTACGCTTATAGACGCATTATGACAGGCGCATATATGCTTAACTATTGATAAACCGAGTCCTGTTCCTCCCACTTTTTTGGAATGGCTTTTATCCACACGATAAAAACGCTCAAATATTCTTTCCGTATCAGTCTCCGGTATGCCTATACCAGTATCCTTTACAAACAGCTCTACTCCGTCAACCGTTTCTCCCACAAAAATCACTATTTTTCCGTTTTCTTTATTATATTTCACGGCGTTGTCAACAAGGTTATATACAAGCTCGCTTATACGCGTCGGATTTCCACATATTACGGCGGGCGTCTTACTGTAATAAATCTGAATTCCCCGCTGCTTTGCCGACTTTTCCAAAACATGTATAGTTTCCTCTGTAATAAGCGCCAAATCCACCTGTTCCGCCGCTTCAGGCTGTGTCTGCTCGTCAAGACTGGACAGGTTTATTATATCGTCAATAAGCGTAAGCAGTCTGTCCGACTCCTTTTCTATTTTCTCGCCAAACTCGGATATATCCTCCTTTTTAGCTATTCCGTTATTAATCATCTGCGCGTAACCCGAAATAGTCGTAAGCGGCGTTTTCAGCTCATGAGACACATTCGCCGTAAACTCGCGTCTTATCTTTTCCAGTTCTGCCTTCTGCTCGTTTTCATTCGCTATACGCAAAAAAAACGGCTTCAGTTCATCATATATATCAGCGTTGTCAATATTATTTATATCCAGGCTGTTTATAGGCTTCATTATGCGTTTTGTAAGACGTTTTGAAACAGGAAACGCCACTCCTATTACAGCCGCCACTATCACCGCGAGCATAATCGGCAGTATGCCCAGCCCCATATCTTTTACAGCCTCAACGGAGCCGGCATTTTCCATCAGATATATTTGCGCATAATACGCCGAGAACATAAGCGCGGCGCTTATAATCACCGTTGATATTACAAACACCAGCAGCGTTCTGTTAATCGCTTTCCTCATATTTTATATCCCACATTTCTTACAGTTTCAATACATTTACCCTTTTCTCCCAGCTTATGCCTGAGACTTCCTATGTGCACGTCAAGCGTTCTGCTCTCTCCCTCAAAATGATATCCCCATATTTTTTCAAGCAGTATCTCACGCGTCGCAACAGTACCTTTGTTTATAAGAAGGTATTTTAAAAGCTCAAATTCCTTAAAGGTAAGCGTTATCGCATCTCCGTCAATACTGACATTTCTGCTCTGAGTGTCAAGCGCTATACCCTTATAACTGATTATCCCCTCACCGGGCACAGCTGCGCGCCGCATAACAGCCTTTATTCTCGAAAGCAATTCCATAACTCCGAACGGTTTTGTCACATAATCGTCCGCTCCATGCTCAAAAGCCCGTACTTTATCGCTTTCTGTTCCCTTCGCGGTTATCATAATAACCGGAAGCTTTTCTGTTCTGTCATTACCCCTTATATCCTTTAATATTTCTATTCCGTCCTTATCAGGAAGCATTATATCCAGCAATACCATTGACGGAAGACTTTTTCTGAGACGTTCCTCAAAAAGCGACGCGCTTTCAAATCCCTCAATCTCAAAGCCTAACGATTTTACGGCATAAGCTATAAGCTCTCTTATCCCCTCGTCATCCTCCACGCAATATATCATGCTCATATTATGTCCTCCAATAGTGTAGTATCCTTTAAAAATCCGCTTTTCTATTCAGCGTCAGATGAAAACGAAAACGGCAGCGCGTATTTTTTACTGTACGCAACGCACATTTCTTTGTAATCATCATTATTTCTTCTGTGACTCATTACATTGTGTATATCGTAATTTTCATCATTAAACTCAATTATAGCCGCCGCGACATTGGCGCAGTGATCTGAAATTTTTTCAAGCGCGGTTATATAATCCGTAAAAACAAATCCCTGATCAACTGTGCATCTTCCCTGCTGCATACGTTTTATATGACGGTTTTTAAGATCATTTCTTAATCGATCAATAATATCCTCAAGCGGCTCAACCTTATTTGCAAGCTTTACGTTATTTTCTGAAAAAGCGCTGATCGTGAGATCAATTATTTCTCCTACCGCATTTACCATTATTGTTATTTCCTGCCGAGCCTTATCAGAGAAATGTACCTCCTTGTCACGCTTTTCTCTCGCGGTAAACACAAGATCCGCCGTATAGTCGGTCATCTTCTCAAAGTCTGATATGGCGTGCAGAAGTATAGAAACTTTCTGCGCGTCAATCGTGTCGAGATTTTCCGCCGACAGCTTAATGAGATACGCTCCGAGAGCATCCTCATATTCATCAGCCGCGCTTTCTGTTTCAATGATTTCCTTGTCGTTCTTCTCCGAATATTTTGAAACACATTCCTGCGCCAGCGTGAAACTGTCCTTTACCATATACGCCATATTCGTAGCCAGAGCCATGCATTGTTCAACCGCGAAAGACGGTGTCTGCAAAAATCTGTCGTCAAGTATGGCAAACGCGTTCTTTTCCGCGCCCTCCCTAATGGTAAGACGCACAAGCTTTTCAATCAGCTTTGTACACGGAAGAAGAACAATTGTTGATACCACATTAAAGAAGGTATGAATTACAGCGATATAAAATGCGCTTATTGAAGAATTTATAAAAGCAAATCTCAATACCGCGTTAAGAGCGTAAAACACTCCCATAAACAACACCGCGCTTATAATTTTTATATATAAGTTAGCCACCGCGGCGCGCTTTGCGTTTTTGCTTGTCCCAATGCATGAAATCATTGCTGTTATACATGTGCCTATATTTTGTCCCATCAAAATCGGTATAGCCGTACCGAAAGTTATCTGTCCGGTAGCGCTGAGCGCCTGCAAAATGCCGACAGACGCTGACGAGGACTGAATAATTGCTGTAAGCACCGCGCCGACCAGCAGTCCCAGTACAGGATTGGAGAACATTACAAGAATATTGGCAAACGCCGGCGAGTCCTTTAAACCCGAAACAGCGTCTGACATAGTATCCATACCGAACATCAGTACGGAAAAACCGATAAGTATATTACCGATACTTTTCTTCTTATCGCTCTTTGAAGCCATCAGCAATATTATACCTATCAGCGCGAGTACAGGCGTAAAATTTTCAGGCTTTACAATATTCGCCAGAACGCTGTCACCCTGCACGCCCGACAAGCTCAAAATCCACGCTGTCACCGTTGTGCCGATATTAGCGCCCATCATGACGCCTATTGACTGGGTAAGCTTCATTATGCCCGAATTAACAAAACCAACCACCATGACCGTAGTAGCTGAAGACGATTGTATAACCGCCGTGACAACAGCTCCGAGCAGCACACCCATAAGAGGGTTTGAGGTAAGCTTTTCAAGTATTATTTCCAGCTTGCCTCCGCCAAGTTTTTTCAGTCCGTCTCCCATTACATTCATTCCGTAAAGAAACATTGCGAGACCGCCAAACATGCTGAATAATTCAAAAATATCCATAACCGCACCTCATTTGTGTTTTAATTTTCCAAAAAAATCCTAAATAAATTATATACAGGTAATGTAAAATTGTATTCAAGGTTATCTTAAATTTATGTAAAATTTTTTATTATACTCCAGCTTTCAATCAATCTGTCAATACTGAAAGCGGCGTTGGCGGGACTTGTAGAAGGCAGTTTTACCGCCGTTTTGCCGTCATTATATTTACAAAATAATTTATACGCGGTATTTCCGTTTGTAAAAATCTGACGTATCTCCGTTCTGTCAAGAATAGTGTTTAAATCATTAGGCGTAACATTTTTAATGGAGCTGTCTGACGAGCCTTCTATATCACAGCTGTGTATCACGTCCCAGACCGCAATATTATTCCTGAGCAAAAATTGTTTTTTCTCATCTGTACTCCCCGGGCATTCTTCATTCATTACCGCAGACACCACACGCCAAAAGCGGTTCTGAGGATGACCATAAAAGAAATTGGTTTCTCTTGACTTTACCGAGGGAAAACTTCCCAGAATTAATATCCGTGAATTGATATCATATACAGGTTTTATTGTATGCGTTTCCATATTAATCCTCCGTTTCTGCTTACTATTATATCCTATTATTCTCCCTTTGTAAAGAAACATCTTTTTGTATATTAATACTCCGTAAAAAATAAAAACTCTGATAATCACAAAGACTATCAGAGCTTTATTCATTCTGGTGGGAGAGAGTGGATTCGAACCACTGAAGTCGAAGACAACAGATTTACAGTCTGCCCCCTTTGGCCGCTCGGGAACTCTCCCATGTATAAGGGACAAGCTAAAGCTTATCCCTGTTTGTGGAGCTGGTGATGGGACTCGAACCCCCGACCTGCTGATTACAAATCAGCTGCTCTACCAATTGAGCTACACCAGCATATACATTTTACACGTTACATAACTGTTTAACATAATGCTAATACGTCCAAAGCTAACATCAAATATACTATATCTATTTTTTCATTCCGCAAAAATTATCTATACATATTTGATAGTTAAAGCTTACTGCCTGCGCACTAAATAGTCAGCGACAGTTTTCACATACTTTATGAAAACAAGTTATGGTGGGAGTTACAGGGCTCGAACCTGTGACATCCTGCTTGTAAGGCAGACGCTC
>CAJTPP010000072.1:0-12006 GCA_910578235.1 uncultured Clostridia bacterium
AATGAATTATAAACCCGTTCAATTTCTGATTTTGTTGCAAGCATTTCAGAAAACGCGCTTGCGCTTCCCGCAGACAATCCCATTTTGAAAGCGTGCGTATAATCGCGCTTTTCATACCAGCCGGCAATAAATCCTGCAACCATTGAGTCGCCTGCGCCGACAGAGTTTTTAACTGTTCCTTTCGGCGCCTCGCTCATTAGTACATCTCCTGTTTCCGCTATAAGAACAGCGCCTTCGCCCGCCATTGATATGAGTACATTTTTCGCGCCCTTCTCCTGAAGCTTTTTCGCGTAAGGAACGACCTCCGCGCGAGTTTTTAAAGTTACGCTGAATATTTCTCCAAGCTCGTGATTATTAGGCTTAACAAGGAATGGCTTGTGTTCAAGCACATTGATTAGCAAATCCTTTGTCGCGTCAACCGCAATCATAATATTTCTGTCAGAAAGCATTTTCATAATATCGCTGTAAAGCGAATCAGGCAACGAAGATGGAATACTCCCCGCAAGAATAAGCGTATCTCCGTCTTTTAAAATATTAAGTTTTTTTAGAAGCTCAGACATTGCCGCATCATCAATCACAGGTCCGACAGCATTGATTTCCGTTTCCTTATCTGATTTTATTTTTACATTTATTCTTGAAAGTCCGTTTTTTAATTCAATAAAGTCGCTTTTTCCGCCCAGCTCTTCAAAACTTCGCTTAATCTCCTTACCTGTAAAGCCGGCTATAAAACCGAGAGCCGTATTTTCTATTCCCAAATTGTTCAGAATAGTCGAAACATTAAGTCCCTTTCCTCCGGGCAAAAGCTGCTCATAGCTTGCTCGGTTTGTCATTCCCGGCTGAAGATTTTCTACGCCTATCGCATAATCAATCGCAGGATTAAATGTAACAGTATAAATCATTTTGCATACCTCTTTTCGTTACTTCTTTGCTAAAATAATATTCTTGCAGTCTTCATATCCTTTGACTTGTTTTTCTGTTATTATAACGGCTTCGTCAAAATCCGCAAATCCGACAGGACTTATTGAATCGAATTTAGAAGCGTCTGCAACAATATACCGCTTTTTGCAGTTCATAAACGACATTCTCTTTACACCAGCTTCCTCGCGGTCCGGAGTAGTAAAACCCGTTTTTTTGTGAATTCCGTTTGTGCCCCAAAAACCGATTGTAAAATTGTATTTTGAAAGTGCTTCAAGCGTTTCCGCACCGACAATAGCTTCCGTTGCGCTTTTGAGCCTGCCTCCGGTGAGATATACCTCACAGCCCATGTGCGAAAGGCTGCACGCGTGATTCACTGCGTTAGTTACATAAACTGCATTTTTTTCAGTAATGTAATCAATTATAAATTCAGTTGTTGTCCCTGCGTCTATATACACAAAATCATCTTTTTTTATAAGACCTGCCGCATATTGGGCTATAAGCTTTTTTTCTTCTATATTTGTAATTCGTCTGTCTGCAATTTCATCATCACGCATTTTAAATGATGTATTTATAGACATTGCTCCGCCGTGTACCTTTATTATTTCTCCCGCAGCGTCAAGAGTATTCAAATCACGCCGTATTGTTGATTCTGATGCATTAAGGTATTCCATAAGCTCCTGAGCCGTTGCGCTGCCTTGTTCATTAACGCGCTGAGTTATTTTTGACAGTCTTTCTTCTGCAAGCATTCTTTCGCCTCCTTTGATACTGTTTTCTTTTATGATTTAATTATAGCACAGTAAACGGTCAAAATCAATCATTTTCGTTCACAAAAAGTCATAATACTTTTTGTGAATAATGCACAATATTACGCAAAATATTGAAAAACTGATACATAATTCAAGACTCGTCAAAAACGTTCAGAAATAAAAATTATTTGTCAGACAGTCATTATATAAATTATCGCTTGATAAAAATTTGTCTTAAATAAAATGGCATATTGCTGAGAACATTGCAATATGCCATTTTTATTAAAAAATTAAAAAAATATCACTTTCACCCTTGACAAATATTATCTCATATACAGATAGAGAATAAAGTATATATGGTTACTACCCCCAATAGGCGAAAAGTGTCATATGCAATATTAGATATGAAAGAGGATATATTCATAGAATATAACGATAGGGAAAATTTTAGTGAGAGTGAATAAGAACTATTAGCAAATAACGCTAATATGGTAGATCTTACTGTAAAATATAGTTAAGCAATAAAAAGCACGGCTAAAATTCTGCCTAAAAGTGGAGAAAATGGTAAGGGGTTGTATGTTGTAAGTATATAGCCGAAAAGAACAAAGCGTATATTATCGATGGTGTGGAAAAGTTAAATATGGAATTTTCAGGATTTCGACTTGATTTACACTTATGAATAATTGAACCATGTTATTGGATACAACAATGGAGAAACCAAAGATGCATATACCTTTGGAATTTGATGGATACTCACTCGCTTTGCTTGCTGTTTATTAAAAATTAGTTTTTTTCCTTATATATAAGTAATTTGCAGAACTACATTTTTACACGGTTTTTCAAAAAATTGTGACTATAAAACACAAATTTATATACATTATCATTTTTATCAAATCAAGCATAAATAAAGGTGTGTTTTATCTGCAGTTTTTCTGTGGACAGAACGCGCTTTTTTTATGCTTATAACAAAACTCAATCAAACAAGGCAAATCGTTATTTAAGCATATAAAGCAGTCATTGGGGAAAATCTGTTGAATCTCATTTAAGAATTATATATAATATGAAATAGGAGGTGAGCGCATGGAATTAACAACAGAAAATATACTTGAATTTACGGAATATATGTGCCGGGAGTATTATCATCAGAACTTGCAGCCAATATTATCTGTCATCAGCAAGGATATTTCATGGATTGATCCGGGAAAAATATTTCTGTTTGGCAGGGAGGCGTTTGAGCGGCAATTCAAAGCGGTACAGATGCATCCTATGATTGATTTGGACGACATTGACTTTCATCTATTGCCATTTGGGAAAGACGCATATATTGTCATTGCACGATATTACGCTTATACAAGCGCGGAAGCAGAATATATTACGGCTGCAATGCAAAGGGCAACCTTTTATTATCGAATGAACAAGGGACGTCTGGAGCTTGTGCATATGCACGTTTCAAACGAGTGGCAAGAGTTGATTGGCGATGAGGTGTTTCCGGTTCATATTAGTACACAGACATATCAATATGTAAAAAAGATATTGGCTGAACGTCTGGAAAGGAGAGACGAGAAAAAATTATCCTTAAAAGGCGGAACAGCTAATTTTTATATAGACCCGTCTAAGGTACTATATATAGAAACTGTGGGGGCTAAAAGCGTCATACACCTTTTTGACCAAAATATCACAGTGAATTACAAAATTGGTGTGTTAGAAGGAATGTTCCCGGACTATTTCTACAGGGCGCACCGCAGCTATTTGATTAACACGGAGTATTCGATAGCTATAGAACGGTATTATATCACAATGAGTAACGGGCAACTTATCCCTATTCCGGAAAAACGCTATAACGAGGTCAAAAAAACATTAGCGAAAAAAATTGGCTTATAAGCTTGCAGCAAAAAAGGAGGAATTGCAATGAAAAAAAGAATATTGGCTTGTTTGCTTGCGGCTGTTATGGCCTTGCAGGTATCGGGGCTTCCCGTTTTTGCGGAACAAGAACCACTCGTGCCGGATCAAATAGCGGTAACGGAAGAAAACACCACAGAAGCAAATCCGGCAGACGAATCAGACGATGAAGAAAACAATGCAGAAGACAATCCGGCAGAGGATACAGGCGAAAGTGTCTTTAACTTTACGGCGGCGAAGTATGTCATGTCCGAAGCAGACGAATCCTATGAAATTAAGGTTGAACGCATCGGCAATGCCGACGCTGCCGCAGACGTGGTGTTTAAGGCGGTTGATGTATTCGCCGTTTACGGCGAGGACTACAGCATTTTGGATGAAAACGGAACTGTCCTTGAAAAAACAGCGGGAACTGTTATTGCACCGGATGAACTTACTCGGCTTGCGTCTACACAGGTTGAGGAAAAAACGGACGATCTGGAGAAAGCGGAAAAACCGGTTCAATCGAAAACCGATATTTTTGAGGCAAGAAATGCCTTACTTGGCATTGATGCTAAAAATCAGAATGAGCAGGAGCAGGTTAAAGACGAAATCACCGCGGCAGTCGAAACGGTGAACAATGATTTGTTCGACGCCGAGGGCGTGTCGGGTGTACTCCATTTTGCCGAAGGGGAGACGGAAAAAACTATCACGGTTGTTCCTGTTAACAACGACCAAGGCGAGACGGATAAAACAGTACTCATGGCGCTGTTGGGCGCATCAAGTGGGGGCGTTGCACCAAATGCCACTACAACGCTCATCATTATGGATGATGAGGAATACATACCCCCGGTATTTGAAATGGCGCAGGACGAAATGACGCTGGACGTGAAAAATCCTACGGCAGAGCTTACAGTCACACGTGTTTCAGGCGCGGACTATTACAGCACGGTATTTGTTTCTACCTATTCCAGAACTGCAAAATCCGGAGACGACTTTACCGCCATTGAAAATCAGCAGGTTGTATTTGCTCCGGACGAAATGGAAAAGACGTTTAAGGTGGAAGCGCTTGCTTTTGAGCAAAGCGGCGATTTTGGCGTTCGTATTAAAAGTGACGGCAGCTGTAAAATCGGTGAAAACGACAGGACGATTGTCCATATTAACGGTGAAAAATCTGAAACGGAAAATAAAACGGTAAAGGCGAGCCGTATGCGTTTGCAAACGGCGTCCGAAAACACAACTTCCGTTATGGCAGTTTCAGAAGACGGCGTTGTAGGATCGCCGGATTATCTGGTTCCGAAAACAGGAACCATTGCCAGAGTTACTGATTCTATACATGGTGGGCTTTCTTATCGTAAAATAGGTGAAGTGACTTATATGAACTGCTCTTATGATCGCAATCGGTATGCCACGATAGATACATCACGTTATGCGCGTTCGGATTCAATTACAATTACATTTACAGTTGACGGATATTGTTCGGGATATAGCTATTCAGGGTATGAATTTATTGTGTATCACGGTTTGTTTGATTCTTCAAAAGCAATGGGTTATGCTACCGATAAAGAGAGACAGCGAATTAAATTTAAAAATGGAACGATCGAAGTAACTATGGATAAAACGTATCGGCCGGGGCAAAGTATTTATGATGACAAATACACTACCATTGTATTTCCATATGGATTTTACGGCAGGTTTACCATCAATGAAATCAAGCTGCATTATAATAAAACCAAAAAGGTACGTGTAGGTGATGTTCAAACGATTGCGACCCAGCCAATCATTGATTTGGATCATGATGTGAAGGCGGATCAGCTTGTAAATTATCAGCCGCCGAAGCCTGTTATAAAGACGGAAAACGACGTTGAGGTGAAAGAGGTATATCCCGGTGACGGCGTTATTCGCATCATCACGGATGAAGATGAACTGATGAAACATGGCGTGGTACTTAGCAACTATGACTATGGCAGGCTCTATGGAGATAGGCGCGTTGATACGTATCATTTGTACGAACACGGCCTGTATGTAGGAACAGTAGCGCCGAAAGTAAATGTGCATTTACAAAGCGCCGACAATGGAGATACCTATATACATACCAAAAATGATGCCTATCAAAAACCGTTTAAGACGACAACGGGAACCATACTGCGGGGCAGCGGATATGCGGCTGCCGGAAAGGTGATAACCGGCTATAACATTTATGCGGGCAAGGTGAATGGCAAAGGGGAAATCAGCGAAACAAAGTATATATATACTTATAAAAATCCCAAAGATGCCTCTTTGTTGGGTGGTGCCTCCCAGGAGGAATGGTTCCATGTTCCGGCTATTCAAGAGGACGGCTGGACGGAGATTGTCATTGTTCCGAAAACGGAGATTCAGAATCTGGTGATAAAGCCCCATCCGAGTACGGAGAACGAAACCATCTATGAGGATGTATATGACGATAACGGCAACGTGATTGGACAGCGGGAGGTGACCTACGAGGGACGCGTGTATTTGAACCGTACTTTTGATGCCAACGCGGGTGAAGATGATACCTATGTTGCGGACAATGACGGGCAGGTCTGTTTTGAGAGAATCAACAACGGTTCTGTGTTTACGCTCCGTTCTATTTCCCCCATGGGATATCTGACTGAATGGGTCAACGGCACGATGGACAAGGACGGCGACGGCGTAATTGACAACGATCAGGCGGGTGATATGACACAGGGGGTGGCGGATGAATTATATGTCCCGGTTTATGGCAATCAGTTTGTTTATCAAGCCAATCAGAGCAGCCCGCAGTATTATTACCGTTTTACCAAGTTTGACCCTTCCCGTCTATTGAATGGGAAAACCCGCGTGGGCTATGTAAAAAAAGACAAACGAACCATTTGGGAATATAACGGCAAGGAAGCATCGTACAAGGATTATGTGCCATGTCCTGGCACAACGGTGCAGATTGGAGAGAACACGGCGGTAACCGACAGTACAGGACGTTTTGATATCCCAATGGACGGCGTTCTCGACGCGGTCAGGGTCAGCGCAGCTGTTACAACAGACAGCGGGAATTTTATCACGCATGTTCAATCCAATGTGGAAAACAATATCTTTATTCCGTTTTACGATACCTTTGAACCGCAGAAGGTGACGGCAGCGTATGAAAACGAAACGGCTGTCTCAGCGCCTGGGATTAAGGTTGCGGACAAAGGGCTTAAGGTTACGGTCAAAGTGATGCACAGCGCAAATGGCATGTATATTAAAAAGGCCGGTTTTTATATTACAGACAGCAGCGGAAAGAAAGTTGTTGACTGTAATATGCGTGCGGAAGAGAAGGATAGTAATTATAAGATCAGTTATACCAATGATGGAACGTTCGGATATGCCGAGCTTCGGATGAACCCCGGCGAGGATATGCTTTCAGGCTATAAAATCTATGTTTATTTTGTGAATCAGAACGGCACGGAACATCGCGCTCTGGATACGGGACACAAGTTTATCGAGTTACTTGATTTGGGCACATTTGCGCTTGGCGCAATCGGCTCGTCTTCAGTTGCAGACGCTACAACTGAAGTGGTAGACCTTTTGGGCGCACCTCTGTTTGATTTTGATATGGGGCAGATTGACGGATTTACAACCACCACCGGTTTGATTGAGCCTGACGCACAGCTGCTGGATACGGACGGCAACAAAACGTATGAATATGACGCAACGCTCTACAGCTACCGCTATAAAGCGGACGGCTTCGGAAACTGGAGCGGAGGCAATGGCGATGATAAAGAGGAAGGCGGCAAGCCGGGCGAAGATACCGGCGGCGACAGTGGAGACGATGATGCAGACACTTCCAATTTCCAGGCGCAGCATGGGGAAATCCTGAATAAGATGAAACAGGTTTCTTCCTTTGACCCCGACGAAGTAGAAGCGGAAGAAAAGCCAAAGGGCGCTGATATGAATAACGGGAAGGAAGGTGTTACAAAAAACTCGGAATATAATTTTGAACTTACGCCTTCTATTCGATTTGACTTAATCACAACCGCGCGTCCCGCTGGAAAGGATACGGACGGCAACGATATCTATAAGCATTATTTTGAAGAAATGTCTCTTGGCGTAGGTTTGGAGCTTGACGTCAATTCACGGACGGAAATCAGCTTCCCTATTGGTATTTCGGTCATGATTAAGCCATCGCTGAAGGGTTCTATTGAAGCTGTGTATTATATGAAAACAGACTACGGCGACGATAAATACTGGACGGAGCGACCCATTGAGTATTCTGCAGAAAGCTTCGGCATATTTGACGACTATAGCGACAATATGTACCGAGCCGGGTACATATTACTGAACCCCAAAATTACCATTGACGTCGGTGTAAAAGTGGCTATCGTGGAAGTGGACGTTGGCGCTACTTTTGACTTTGACATGGACTTTAAGTTTGACAGCAACGGTGATACAAGAACATACGGCAATATGGAATATGATGTGCATATCAACCTCATTGTATTAAAGATGACGGTATACAGTAAAAAACTGGTAGACGGGGAATTGCACCTGTTTGGAGAAGACGAACCAATCGGCGACAGTGGGATTACCCTGATGTCAAGCCGTATGAGCCGCGCGATAGCAGACGCTATAGAAGGCGGCGATACAACCGTCAAGCCTGCGGACAGAAGCTATTTAGAAGACAGAAGCGCATGGAAGGGCAGAACGCCGGAAAGCAAACCGTTTTTAGCAAGACTTTTTGGAGCGGATAAACCGTTGGACGAAGACAATCCGGCAGATTTGTTATTACAAAAAGGCGTTATGACGGGAGACGTAATGGATTCGGCGATGCTGGATATGAATGTGATGTTTACAGCCTATGTGGACGACGATCCGAGTCGCGGCGCGAATGACAGAAGCTGCGTATATTATACCTATACCAACGATGATGGAAGCTGGACAGAGCCTATAGCAATAGAAGACGATGGAACGCTGGATAAAGACCCCGTTGTCTATGATATGGGCGACAAGCTGTTTGTCGCATGGCTTACGGCAAATGAAAAATTTGACGGTGCAGAAAATTCGCTGGAAACGGTTCGCAGGCAGCTGAACTCACTAAATATCCACGCCGCATTCTTTGATAAAGCGACCAAGACTTTTGGCAAGATTTTTGAAGTGACAAAGACTACGGAGAGCGACTGGGCGGCGGATGGAAACATCGCTGTTATGAGTACCGGCGGGGACGACCTCAGGGTCTATTATACAAAGACGCAGTATTTAGAGAATCCCGAAAATGTAAATGAACTGATCGCCACAAGCTCTGTGATTGCTTACCGCGACTACGAAAACGGCGCATGGAATGAAGCGTACACAGAGGAAGAGACAGAGAAGATTGAAAACGCAGGGTGGGACATCGATAAATATAAAGCCGACTGGTACGGTCAGAAATTTGAGGATACCCAAATAGGCGGTAGGTGGCCGATTGTAACGGATTTTGAAGCGGATATTGCTTCCGACGGCGCATGGAAGTATTTTGCATTTGTCGTAGACGAGGACGGGAGCTACGCAACCTCCTCCGATCGCAAAATCTACTTCAATTTTGACGCATATGACGCGCCGGTTTGTATTACGCCGGAGGAAGGCGCATATGATGATTTGCAGTTTGTATACAGCGGCGAAGAACTTCTTATGACGTTTAAGTCAACCCAAGATATAGAGGGCGCAGACGGCGAGATAATTAGTACAGGCGGTATTTCATATATCAATCTCTCAGAGGTGTTTGAGAAAAATAATTACCGTGCGGTACAACAGCCGGACGGAACGTATCAGATGGAGTTGGTATTGGAAGAAACAATGAGTGACGGAAATCCGATATATTATACGCCGGAGCCGGCGGTAACCATGAATGGTGTTGTGCAGAAATATGAGGTGTTCGCAGACCGCGGCGGACGCATTTACCTGATGTGGACGGATAACACGATAAACGATGATGGAACCAGTGGTATCCAGATTTACGCATCGATTTATAACGGCAATGCCGAGTGGGTGGAAGGAATTGATCAAACATCGGGTTATTACGGTGTGAGATGGAGCCATCCGGTCATGCTTACCTCTCCGATGCAGGGCAGCTATGATACATTTACCGCTCAGAGCATTACTGGCGATGGCATTGCATTTGTAGCAAAGAGAACAAATCTTTCCGATGAAACGGAAATGGTATTCCATTTAAGAGCGCCGCACGCGGTATTTGCCTTCAATGAAGATTTGCTGAGCACAAAGTATGCCTATATCGGCGTTCCTGTAACCATTCAGGCAGAGATTACCAATGTAGGATTAAAAGCGCAAAAATCAATAACTGAAACAGAGAATGAGCAAAATACATGGGTTGCCTTGCCGGGTGTATATCAAATTAAGATTGAACGTCTACTTGACGGAAATGCTGTTGAAACCTTATCGGAAAGCGAAGTTGACACCATTTGGAATGTGGGCGATACCATCTACGCAAATTACGAATGGACGCCGCAGGAGCTTCCCGATAATATGGATCTGCGTGTCAGCGTAACGGATAAAGAAACAGGAGAAGAGATTTGCAGCGAGGTTGTTCCGGTCGAAAAAGCGGTGGAAATTGAGCTTGGTCAGGTAGATGCGGTCAGCGAGGAGAAAAATGAAGCGGTAGTTTCGTTTGATGTTGTGAACAAAGGAAACATCCCGGCAAATCTGACAGCATTGATTTCCATCCTTATAGGAGAAGGCGAAAAAGCGGAAATTTCCCGTACGGAAATCGGCGAAGTTGCAGCGGCTGAATCAAAGTCTCAGCAAATCTATGTGCCGATAGACGAAATGTATCAAACAATAGACGCTGAAGGCGGAAACGGAAGTTTCAGACTTCAGATTGATATTGTAAACGGTGATGAAACGATGTACAGCACAACCACAAGCAGCGCTGTTTTGTACAGCCCCGAGGCAATTGCGGATGTAAAGGAAATCGAGTCTTTATCCGTTGAGCAAACAAGCGTCAGCCTGAAAAACGGCGAAAAAGCAAAGATAAACGCCTCGTTAGCGCCTGCGTCCGCCGCAGAGAACAATAAGGTGATTTATGTAAGCTCGGATGAAAACGTTGCAGTTGTAAAACATGACGGAGAGATTACGGCAACAGGAAGGGGCAGTGCGACCATTACGGCATATGCGGTTTCCAAGATGGAGTTTCCGTCGGTGCAGCCTGACGGCTCCACAAGGCTTTTGGATGTCAAAGACTTTATTCCTGACAGTATGGTAAAATCGCAGGAAATTGAAGTTAACGTATCCGGCGGTTCCGCCGGCGGTGTAGGAGGTGGAGGCACTTCTTCCTATACCATTACCTTTGACAGTATGGGCGGAAGCAAGATAGACAGCATCCGCGTTAGCAGAAACGGTACAGTAAAGGAACCGGCGAGCCCAACCCGTGAGGGTTACACCTTTGGCGGGTGGCACACCGATAAAGAATGTACGCAAGCGTATGATTTCAGCGCAAAAGTTACACAGTCCTTTAGCCTGTATGCAAAATGGACAGAAAGGACGACTGAGCCGTCCGGCTGGAGGAATCCGTTTGCCGATGTAAAAAATACAGATTGGTTCTACAGCGATGTGCAGTATGCACACGAGAACAATCTGTTTGCGGGGATCTCGGATACAGAGTTCGGCCCGAACAACCCGATGACAAGAGCAATGCTGGTAACGGTACTCTATCGTGCAGAGGGCGGACCGAGCTTGGAAGATGAAATTTTAGGCTATCCATTTGCTGATGTAGACGCAGAAAGCTGGTACAGCGACGCGGTTTACTGGGCACGGCTTCATGGGATTGTTAAGGGCTATTCCGATGAAGAATTTGTTCCCGATCAGGAAATTTCCAGGGAGCAGATTGCGGCAATCATGGAACGGTACGCTGATTTCAAGGGCATAGCGACCGATGAAAAAGGCGATTTGTCGCAGTTTGTTGATGTATCTCAGATTTCCGATTGGGCAAAAGGTAATGTACAGTGGGCAGTCGGCGCCAGTCTTATCAGCGGCAGAGACGACGGCACGGTAGATCCGTTAGGTACTGCTGTCCGTGCGGAAGTAGCGGCGATACTGCATAGATTTATGGAAGCAAACAAGTAAATGCTATTTATGAGCCTTCTTGTTGAAGGCGGGATGAATGCCGTTCGTCAGGAGGTATATACTCCTGCGGACGGCGTTTTGCTTTTGCAGACAAATAATGAAAGATATGAGGGCAACGAATATTTCAAGATAACGACTTGGCAATTTGGAATATATATGGTAGAATAATCATATATCATATGAAGTTTATAAAAGGGAAAAGTGTATCTTTTCCTTTTTTATATAAATTAATTAAATAAAATTTTATAAGGAGGAATTATTGTGAAGGTGTATGTTACGATTAATTCAGTTATTCCTGATATGGGACATTATACGTTATAGTTTGAAAAAGGGCTGCTAAGATGTATTGGATATGACTTTATCCGTTTGAATAGTG
>CAJTPP010000072.1:12029-14053 GCA_910578235.1 uncultured Clostridia bacterium
ATAAAAGAATAGTATTGTTTATCATATGTTTCATTAAATAGGGATATACTTTTTTTATGAATGCAAAGATGTTCGTATTGTGAATTGGTTATATTTGTGATATAATTAAAATATTAGCTTATGATTTATATTATAGATTGGAGTGAAAATGGATTTATTAACAAAATTATTAAAATTAAATCTTTCATTGATAAATAAATTGGCGGATAAATGCTCTGTAGAAAACAGTCGTATTACGATGGATAAGCTGGGTAAGATAATATCATACAGATATAAGTCACATATAACATATAGAAAGATTAATTCACCTGATTTTCAAGCAGAATATATTATACCTCGAAAATCAAGGTTTGATGGTATAATTTTATATCTTCACGGTGGTGGTTATGTTTTGGGTGGAATGGATTATGCTAAAGGTTTTGGGACATTATTGGCGGCAAATATAAATATTGCCGTATGTTGTTTGGCATATCGACTTGCGCCGGAGAATAAATTCCCGGCGGCCTTAATAGATGCGTATAACGCATACTGTTATTTGCTTAAAAGCGGATATTCATCTAAAAATATTATATTATGTGGAGAGTCTGCCGGCGGTGGACTTGTATATGCATTAGCGTTAGAGTTAAAATTAAAAAATTGTTTAATGCCAAGTGGGATTATTGCAATTTCGCCGTGGAGTAATCTTACATTATCAGGTGAGTCGTATAATAAAAACTATAAAAAAGACCCGTCTATGACGAAGAAACGTCTACAATCGTATGTTCAAATGTATACAGAACAAGTAAGACTTCCTTATGTATCCCCAGTATTTGGTGATTTTAGCGGCTTTCCGCCGTCCTTAATATTTGCGGGCGCGGATGAAATACTATTAAGTGATTCTGTTAATCTGCATCAGAAACTTATTTCATGTGGCTGTCGCTCAATATTGAATATTGCACCGGAAATGTGGCATGTTTATCTAATGTATAGAGTTAAAGAAGCCGAACAAGATTATAAAAAAATTAATGATTTTCTGGAGGATGTTTTATATGAGGACCAATAAACATTTGAGATTACATTTAGATAATGCAGCTAAAATATATCCTGCGGTAAGAAATAAAAAATGGAGTAATGTTTTTCGTTTATCTGTCACATTAAAAGATGTAGTTGACCCGGTAATTCTTCAGTCTGCTCTTGAGGTGACAATAAAACGATTTCCTTCTATGTCTATGAAATTGGGTAGAGATTTTTTCTGGTATTACTTAGATGAGATAACATCAGTTCCAAGAATACAACGTGATACAAATTCGCCTTGTAATTTAATGACCCTATCTGAAATAAAAACGTGTGCATTTCGTGTTTTATATTATGAAAAACGCATTGCAGTTGAATTTTTTCATTCAATAACAGACGGAAACGGAGGATTAATTTTTCTTAAAACACTGACTGCTGAATACCTTTTGCAAAAAGAACATATTGAAATTCCGTTTGATAATGGGGTGCTTGACCGAACTGAAGAGCCTGATATAAAAGAAGTGGAGGATAGTTTTTTAAAGTATAATGGTAACGTATCAAATTCCAGACGTGAAGCAACAGCTTATCGGCTGCGAGGTACAAAAGAACCAGACGGTTTTCATAATATTGTTACAGGAATAGTGAAATTAGATAATATATTAGAGATTTCAAAATTACATAATGTAAGTTTGACAACGTTTCTTGTTTCGGTTATGATTTATTCTATTATGCAAATACAAAATAAAGAAATTCCTATAAAGCATAGGCAAAAACCAATAAAAATTCTGGTTCCGGTGAATTTGCGTAATTATTTTAATAGTTCTTCATTCAGAAATTTTGTGCTTTATATCACTCCGGGTATAAATGTAAATATGGGAGAATATACACTGGAAGAAATTATACAAATTATTCATCATCAAATGAAAATTCAATTAACAAAAAAACAAATGAAGGCAAGAATAACTGCTAATGTTAAGGCTGAAAAGAATAAATTTTTAAGAGTGTTGCCGCTTTTTATGAAAAATCTTGGA
>CAJTPP010000073.1 GCA_910578235.1 uncultured Clostridia bacterium
CAGACAGTAATTGTATATTTATTTGATCAGTTTGTTCATGGACTGAGTGTAATCGCATATATTATTGCCGCTATAATTGGTGTTCCTGTGACATTTGTGTTTATGAAGATATTCGCGTTTAAAAAAGAAAAATAATTTTCTGCTTGAATTTAGTAATAATGTGTGATACAATATTTTCGAGAGATTGAGCGGAAGGAATGGCGGTGATAATATGACAGACAGAGAATTACTGGAAAGCATAGCTGCGAGAATGGATGGGTTAGAGAATAAAATAAATTCCATGGAAAACAAGATGGACGGCATGGAGAACAAAATAAACTCCATGGAGAATAAGATGGACAGCATGGATAGCAGAATGAATTCCATGGAAAACAAGATGGACGGCATGGGTAGCAGAATAAATTCCATGGAAAACAAGATGGACAGTATGCAGAGTGACATAAATATATTAAAACGTACGGCTGTTATGATGGAAACAGATATTGCTCCCAAGGTACAGTTGTTGCTTGAAAATCATTCGGACTTAGCTAAAAATGTTATGGTGGCAAAAGAGATTGAAGAGCGTGTCGGAGTGCTTGAATTTGATGTGAAAATGATAAAGAAAATTCTTCACATGCAAAAGACAGTATAATAAAAAAATATATAATTGTAGAAGATAACTATATAAAAGCGACGTGGAATGTAAATTTTTCTGTGTCGTTTTTTTTTGTGTTAAAAGATTATATTAAAAATTTTTTATAAAAAACGCAACCAAATCAGTATAAATGCCCACTATATAATTATAGGCCAGAAATTTAAAAGGAGCTCAAGATTATGGAGGATAAAGAAATAATAGAATTATACTTTGAAAAAAATGAGAGCGCGGTAAAGGAAACAGAGTTAAAATACGGCGCGATGATACGAGCAATAGCATTTAACATACTTAAAAATCATTCTGACAGCGAGGAATGCGAAAACGATACCTACAATATTGCATGGAATAAAATTCCTCCCGAAAGACCGGCTTTTTTGGGAGCGTTTTTAGGACGTATTGCCCGTAATATTTCATTTGACAAATATCATTATAACAAAGCGGCAAAAAGAAATACTGATTTTGACATTACACTTTCCGAGATAGAATGTTGTATCGCGTCAAAAATATATGTAGAAAATGAAACGGATAAAAATATGCTGTCAGATATGATCAGCAGCTTTTTAAAAAGCGTTAGTTTTACAAAGAGAATTATATTTATAAGACGATATTGGTATTGTGACACAATAGTAAAAATTGCTAAAGATTACGGATTTTCGGAAAGTAAGGTGAAGTCAATGCTTATGAGGACAAGAAATGCATTAAAAAAATACCTTGAAAGGAATGGTGAATATATATGATTACAAAGCAATTATTTGATATTATAAACAATATTTCAGATGATTTGATTACTGAGGCGGCAAATCCGCATAAAAGAATTAAACGTATCAGAATTTCCAAAGTGATTTTGATTGCGGCGGTTATGGTGACACTGCTCGGATTTACAGCATGGGCCGCAAATATGGTGATTGTATCGCGTACGGGACATTCAAGCAATATACCGGATTATTATACGGTTCCGACACAGGCAACGCTTTTGAAGGACATAGGTATATCTATGAATGTCATAGATAAATTTTCAAACGGATATATATTCAGAGAAGCATCTGTCGGAGATAATGCTGATTATGGTGAAAACGGACAATGTGTTGAGAAATTCAAATCTCTTATTTGTAAATATATTTTTGAAGATAAGGATATATCTGTGCATATTGACGCGGCAGCGGCAGGCACAAATCTCGATGATGACAAAACAGCGGAAGTTTATAAAAATACCGCTATAAAATATATATCATATCAGAATAAAATTGTTCCGTCCGATTATAAGCTTACAGCTGAAGATGAGGCTGATAAGCGATCAGGAAGATATGTATTCAGTTACGGGTCGGATGAGGTTGAAATAATAGATGTACAGCTTATAGAGTTTGCGTATCAGGGATTGAATTACTCCATGTGCACATTTAACAACAGTCTTACGCGTGACGCTCTTGTGCAAATGGCAAGAGAGTTTATAGATTATCAGTAATATTAATGAGAGGATAAAAATTTATGAAGCGAATAAAAATATTATCAGCCGTTTTTGCGGCAGTTGTGGTAATCAATACGATTTTTACTGCAGTAATTGCTAAGGACAGTACATTTGAGCTAATAGGCTCTGATAAGAGTGATACTCTTGGAGGAACGGTGTACTATTACAGGCATAAAAAAACAGGGGCGGAGGTTGTTTATAATGACAATAATTCAGATAAGCTTGAGTTCGTAATAGGTTTTAAAACGCCGCCTGTTGACAGTAAGGGCGCAAATCATGTGCTTGAACACGCTTTGTTTTGCGGAAGTGAGAAGTATCCCATAAAAAATATAATGCATTATATTCAAAATGGTACATCCTCGCTTATTCTTAACGGAGTCACTTCGGATGACTGCACGTATTATCTGATAAATTCAGAAAATAAAAATGAGTTTTATAATATGATAGACGTTTATATGAACGGTATATTCCACCCGCTTTTTCTAACGGATAAAAATATTTTCCGTCAGCAGGGAATACGTGTGGAATATGCTGACGGCAAAGCTCGGTATAACGGAGTTGTTTATAATGAGCTTAGAATAAAAAATCTGAATACAGAAGAAAACTCGGTAAATTTTCTTGCGGATAAGCTTTATAAGGCGATTTATGGAGATACAACTCCTGCTTTTAGCGCGGGCGGAGAGCTTGACGAAATTAAAAAACTTACATATGAGGATTTGCTGAGAGTATATAACACATACTATATACCTTCAAACAGTATGACATATATTGCGGGTAATCAGGATATTGATAAAACATTTGAGGTTCTTGACTGTTTTTTTTCGGATAATACCGCGGAGGCTCCGGACATTACTTTTGCCGATACTAAGATGATACCGGCGGATTATATAAGAGAGTACAATATTGACGGGAATACAAAGACGGTAGATATAGGATTTATGTCGTCAGGCGTTCCGGCAAGCGCCGGAGCAAATGAGCGATATGCGCGCGATATACTTTTTGATATCATACAAAAGAAATTGGAAAAGGAGACAGGCTGTACGGAAATGTATACTTCCGGCGGTAACAGCGGAGGAATAGCAAATCTTGCAATGCTGATTTCTAATGTTCCGATAGAGAGAAAAGATGAAATAATATCAGCATATAACACTGTTCTTGAAAGCTTTGAGACAGATGGAATTGACGAGAATGATATTGATATATATATTGAACAGCAGAAGAAAAACTTTTATGTAAACTGGGATAATATTTTTAACGGACTTTTATATAAAGGTAATCCTCTTGCATATACAGAAATAAATGCCGCATGTGAGTACTTAAAAAATCATAAGGAGTATTTTTCGGATATATTGAAAAAATATTTTACAGATAATCCATACAGCACTGTGATTGTTTCGGGAAACGGTATGTTTGCTTCAGAGGACAGCAGTGTACAAGTTAGCGATGAAAAACTATTTGAAATAAAGCGGGTAACGGAGGAGTTTCAGAGATGGAATGATGCGGAAGACAGACCGGAGATTATTGATAAAATACCTTTTTTAACGCTTGATGAGGTTAAAATGCCACCAGTAAAATCTCAGTCAGAATATGAAGAGCAGAACGGCATTTCATTTTATTATACAGAAAAAGATGACAGTTCGGCAGACTTGTATTTTCCTCTTGACATAAAAGATGAGGATATGGATTATGTGCAGCTAATGCATTATTTTTTACAGTTTCAGGCTAAAAAAGCGAAGCTTGATTTTTACACTATGCTGACACCTCTTGCTAATGCCGCCAACACAGAGGAACTAAATCCGCATTTTATGATAGGTATTTTGGGAGAGAATGCGGCGGACACGTTAGAAAAAACAGCCGCATTTTTACAGTCTGAGGATACGTGGGATGAGAATGATCTTGCGGAATACATAAGAAAAACACCGTCTGAAATTCTTGACAGTTATTATGATCCGTACTGGCTGAGTTCAGAGCTTAAAGGTTCGGCATTGTCGGCGGAAGGACGTTTCAGTTATTTAATACCGCTTAACACGATAGTTAAAGGATCATCCCATTACTTTCACTTCCTGAAAAATATAAACACTGAGGATATTTCGGAAATCTTGCAGAGAATAAAGACTTTGGCTCAGAATATAATTGTTGACAGCAGGCCTGTCGCGGGTTATATAGGGACAGGAGACAACTATAATAAGTTTAAGAATACTGTCACAAAATTATTTGCGGACAAACAGGAGCATAAAAGTTCAAAACTACGTTTGCCGATAGGCTGTTACAGCGCGGCAACAATAACAAAGCTTGCCGATGCAAATCATTTTATGCTTGCCGGCTCGTATGGAGAAAAAGAATATTCGGGGAAAATGGCCGTATTGGGAAAAGTACTTTCAACAAAGTATATCACTCCCACAATGCGGGGAAAGCACGGCGCATACGGATGTGGTATTTCATTTCGTGAAGAGGAAATGGTTTCTTCGGTTGCCGGACTTGCGGATGTGGATCTCGCTATTGATATATGGAACGGTATGGGAGATTATCTGAGAACTATGAATATGACGCAAAAAGAGCTTGACGCGTTTATTGTGTCAGCGGTAATGGAGTATGACGAGTGGGACTATAAAGCTTCTGAATACGGAGCAAGCTTTGCGCTTAAGAAAAAATCCGCTGACACCTGCGAAAAAATCAGAAATGAAATGTTGTCAGCTACAGTTGAAGATATAAAAGAATATGCGGATTTTGTTGACGATCTTGTGTCGCAAAAGCGTGTTTTTGCGGTTTTGGGCAAATCAGCGGCGGACAATGCAAAATTCGATTTTGCGTATTACGGCAATGCGGACACACTTGAAGTTACACCCAGACTAAAGAAAAATCCTGAAGCGTATATATATGGGAAAACTGACAGTACTTTCGCACCTGATGATTATATTACAAGAGCGGAAGTTGCAGCGCTGATAGACAGGGTGATTTCTGATCGTAGAAAAGCGCAAAATATCTCGGCATTTGCTGACGTGGATGAGGATGCGTGGTTTTGTAATGCTGTGGAGAGTTTGTATGAAAAAGATGTAATTAACGGTGACGAGGTCGGATATTACAGGCCTGATGATTATATTACAAGAGCGGAATTATCGGTAGTTCTGTCAAGATTTATTTATGAGCCAAAGGTTTGCAGTGATGTACAATATTCTGATATAAATGAAGATGATTGGTTTTATGAGCCGATGTGCAAGCTGATAAACAGCGGTTATATAACAGGCTATAACGATAATACAATTCGTCCCGACAAAGAGGTGACAAGGGCTGAAATGACTGCAATAATGAACAGAATGCTGAATTTGACTTGTTCTGAAAATAAAAACAATCCGTTCAATGATGTGGACACATCACACTGGGCGTACAAATACATACTGGCCGCTGCCATATAATATAAAAACAGTCTGTAATTATGAGGATATGCTTCACATTGTTACAGACTGTTTTCGTATTTATTTGTCTAATTTATAAAAATCATCAAAAAATGAGGGATATGATACGCGTGCGCAGTCGTTGTCATCAAGTGTGGAGCTGCCGTCTGCGAGCTGAGCGAGCACTGTGAGACTCATGGCCATTCTGTGATCACCGTAGGTTTTAAAGTCGGCCCCATGAATAGTTTTTCCGCCGTTTATAATCATACCATCATCTGTTTCAGTAATATCAACACCGCATTTTTGAAATTCGTCAACGACTGCCCTTATGCGGTTTGTTTCTTTGACTTTTAATTCCTGCGCGTCTTTTATAATCGTTTCTCCGTCAGCGAATACCGCGGCTACGGCGATAACAGGCAATTCATCTATAAGCTTTGGTATAATATCTCCGCCTATCTCAGTACCTTGCAGAACCGATGAGCGTACTGTTATATCTGCTATACTTTCGCCGGCACTGTAATGTATGTTTTCAATAGTAATATCAGCGCCCATATCTTTGAGGACATCTATTATACCGGTGCGTGTCGGATTAATACCGACGTTTGTTATTGTAATTTCAGAATTAGGCATAATCGCTCCGAGTACCATAAAGAAAGCGGCGGAGGAAATGTCGCCGGGGATATCGGCTTTTAAAGGTTGGAGAGAGCTTGTTTTTTCGACAGTAATATCAAGACTGTCGACCGATAGCTTTGCCCCCATAGAGGTTAGCATAAGTTCGGTGTGGTCGCGTGATTTTTCGAGTTCATGAATAGTTGTTTTACCCTCGGCATACAGTCCGGCAAGAATGAGCGCGGTTTTTACCTGAGCGGAAGCGACAGGCATTGTGTAATCTATGCCGTGAAGCTGAGTGCCTGTTATGTAAAGCGGGCAGCGGTCGTTTACGATTTTTGCGCCCATAAGCGTAAGCGGTTTTGTGACTCGATCCATAGGACGTTTTTGTATAGAAGCGTCTCCCGTTATTGAAGTATCAAAGCGTTGCCCCGCGAGTATGCCGCATAGAAGCCGTGTTGTAGTGCCGCTGTTGCCGGTATAAAGGGTTTGAGATGGTTTTTTCAGTCCGTAAAGCCCTTTGCCGCATACAATAACTTTATTGTTATCTATAGTTATATCAATCCCCATTTTTCGAAAACAATCTATAGTGGAAAGACAGTCGGCTCCGTTAAGAAAGCCTGTAATTGATGTGATGCCGTCCGCGAGAGCACCAAGCATCACCGCGCGGTGTGATATAGATTTGTCGCCGGGGACTTTTATAGTGCCTCGGGCTTTTTTTATTTTTTTTATGTCCATCTGTTAAACCTCCATTTTTCTTTCATATACTATTTTATTGTAACATAAATAATATGTAAAGACAAGTTTAAAATAAATGGGGGTAAATATGAAAAGACAAAGTTTTCTTACAGGCGCGGTAATACTTATGATAGCGAACGCGATATCAAAAATACTGGGAGCAGTGTTTAAAATACCGCTTACATATATACTGAATGAGGAGGGAATGGCAGTATTTAATATCGCTTTTGAGGTTTACATAATGTTTCTGTCATTCATAATATCAGGTCTGCCGTTTGCTATATCCAAACTGATTGCAGAATCAAACTCACGGTGTGAATACGGCAGAGTGTATAAGACTGTGCAGGTTTCAACAGTGCTGCTAATTATTATAGGCATTGCGGGGAGTATTGCGCTATATTTCGGAGCGCCGTTTTTTGCTCTGGCAATGAAGGAGGAAAAAGCAGTGTATGCGATCAGAATGGTAGCGCCGTCGATTTTTTTTGTCGCCCTGGGAACAGGATACAAAAGCTACTATCAGGGTATTTCAAATATGATACCCACAGCTGTTTCACAGGTGGTTGAGGCGGCAGTTAAACTGGCAGCCGGATATTATCTGGCGGTACTTCTTATAAAATTCGGCGTTGAAAAAACAGCAGGCGGAGCGATAATGGGAGTTACAGCCGGCGAGATTGTGGCTACTGCGATATTGCTTCTTATGTACGTGTTTGAGAAAAAGAAGCCGTATTTACGGTCAGAACAGATCGGTAATGCTGAGATTTTAAAAGAGCTTCTGGCAATAGCCATGCCTTTGCTGTGCGCTTCTGTGGTTTCAAACGCGGTTAATATTGCTGACACAACGCTTGTGAGAACACGGCTTCTGGACGGCGGTTTTTCAGCTGATGAAGCGAGATTTTTGTATGGAGCGTATACAGGCTACGCACTTACTGTATTTCATCTGCCGGTAGGAATACTTGCGACGCTTGGAGTCAGCATTTTACCTGTCATTGCGGGAGCTGTAGCGGTGGACAATATAAAAAAAGCGCGTACAGCGACTGATATAGGAATACGTCTTGCGGTTATGCTGTCGCTGCCTTGCGGAGTGATAATGTATACTATGAGTGGGGAAATATTGTCAGTATTGTTTGGCAATACGTCATCGGCACAGATGCTTTCTGTGGTGGCGCCGTGCGTTGTGATGATGTGTGTATCTCAGATAACTTCAGCTATATTACAGTCCTCGGGCAAAATAATGCTTCCGTTTTTTTACGCTCTGATAGGCAGCGCAATAAAGATTGCGATGGAATGGTATCTTGTGGCTCTGCCGGATATCAATATATACGGAAGCGCGATAAGCTCCAATATAGCCTATATAGTTGTAATGATATTAAATTTGCGTGCGATAAGGAAAAATTTGTGTTTAAAACAAAATATTATGGCAATAATTATAAAGCCTGCTTTGGCGGCTATGCTTATGCTGGCTGTAATATACCTTTTAAAAACGCCGCTTTCCGCTCAGATTGGAGGGATAATGTATCTTGGTGTGATAAGCGTTGTTTCGGGCGCGGCATATATAATGGCGTTGTTTTTAACTAATGCGGTATCAGTAGGAGAAGTGAAAAAAATACTTAAAGGTTAGACTTGTAAAAAGTAGTAAGGGGTGGTATAATTACTGTAATATTTAAGGGAAGGAAATATATTGCTCATGAAAAAATATACGATAGAGGATCTGCGGGAGATAATAGCAACACTACGCGGTGAGAACGGATGTCCGTGGGACAGAGCGCAGACGCATCAGAGCTTGAAGAAGGATATGATTGAGGAATGTTACGAGGCAATTGACGCTCTGGACAGTGGTGATGATCATGCTTTTGCAAATGAATTGGGAGATGTTCTTTTGCAGGTGATATTCCATTCGAGGCTGGCGGAGGAGAGAGACGCATTCAGTTTTGATGATGTTTTAAATGAAGTATGTACAAAACTTATTACTCGTCATACACATGTGTTTGGCAAGGATAAGGCTGTGAGCGCGGAGGAAGCGCTTGGACAGTGGGAGAAAAACAAGAAAAAAGAAAAAAATCTTGACTCATATACAGCAATGCTGGAAGATGTGCCCCGTTATCTTCCGGCGCTTATGAGAAGCGCGAAAATACAAAAGAAAGCGGCAAGCGTTGGTTTTGACTGGAAAGAGATTGACGGCGTGTATGATAAAATCAATGAGGAAGCAGGGGAGCTGCGTGAAGCGTCCGCAGGGGGGGATGCTGAAAAAATAGAGGAAGAATACGGAGATATGCTTTTCAGTGTTGTAAATCTTGGCAGACACTTAAAGCTTACACCTGAAATCGCATTAACAAAGGCGTCCGATAAGTTTATAAAACGATTTGACGCGATGGAAAAAAAGGCCGTGTCACAAGGCCTTGATATAGCAGAAATGACGGACGAACAGCTTGACGCACTCTGGAATGATGCTAAAAAGGCGTAAATAAGCCGTTTTTTTACAAAAAAATGGCTTAAATTGCCGTAAAACTATTGACAGAATGCAAAAATTGTAATAGAATTAGTAACTGAACAGGTATTTTACAAAAAGGCCTGAAACTCTAATAAAATTTTTTTTAATAATCAGGAGGACAAATCATGAACAAGACAGAATTAGTGGCAGCAGTGGCTCAGAAAGCTGAACTATCAAAGAAAGATGCAGAAAAGGCAGTTGCGGCAGTAACAGCGGCAATAACAGACGCTTTATGCGCAAACGACAAGGTACAGCTTGTAGGTTTCGGTACATTTGAGGTTAGACAGAGAGAAGCAAGAACAGGTAAAAATCCTCGTACAGGTGAAACAATTAATATCGCTGCTTCAAAAGTTCCTGCATTCAAGGCAGGAAAGGCTCTTAAGGACGTTGTAAACAAGTAATCGGTTTTTGTAAAACTCAAAGGTGCTGCGTTGATGCGGCACCTTTGTTTGTTATATAATATCCAAAAAGATTTGAACAGGAGATTTTAATGAGAATTGATAAATATCTTAAGATAACGAGACTTATAAAAAGGCGTTCAGTAGCAAATGAGGCTTGTGATCAGGGGAGAATAACAGTAAACGGACGTATTGTTAAGGCATCATATGATGTAAAGGAAAATGATATAATTGAAATAAAAATGGGAGAGAGAACCATTAAGGTACAGGTTGTCGCTATTGCGGAGCATGTGCTGAAAAATGACGCATCTATGCTATATAAACCGCTTTAGTAATAAAGCGGTTTTCTGCCGCATATATTTTATTGATATTAATAAAGGGGGCGGAATATATGGAAAAAGCTGCTGTGGGGGAACATTCGATATCCATGATGAACAGAGCTGTAATGGCATTATCGGGCGTTACGGACGTGTCAGAATTTTCTGATGTTAAGGTTATGCTTAAAACAACAATGGGAGATCTTTGTATCAAAGGTAAAAAACTTTCAATAAATCAGCTTAATACTGAAAACGGAACGCTCGATGTGCGAGGAGAGATACATTCAATGCAGTATACGACCGGCAGCAGAGACGGATTTTTTGCGGGACTGTTTAAATAATGAACGGAGATGTTGTTGTATTTCTGGCAATGGTAATCTGCGGAGCGCTGATACTGTTGCTTTTAGATATTTTCCGCGCGTTTAGAATAGTATTACGGCCGGGGATGATTGTTGTAGCTGTAAGCGATATTTTGTTTTGTTTCGCATCGCTTTTTTTGGTGCTTGCGGCAGTGTGGAATTTAAACAGCGGGGAATTTAGAATTTATGAGCCTGTGGGGCTGATATTGGGCGGTATTTTTTATTTTTTACTATTAAGCAGATGGATTTTGGCATTTTTTTTGTTGATAATTAAAAATATTTTGAAATTTATCCAATATATTTTTAAAATACTCTTGACACCGTCGTTGTTTTTGTATAAAATTTTAATAGTGCCAATAATAACTTTTATAAAAAACAAAGTGCGAAAGGGCAAAGTGATGTGTGATGAACGAGTACAAGAACAAGATAGTTAATTTTTTAGAAATACATAAAATCGGAATAAAGATATGGATATTCATAATACTGGTTGCCGCAATGACGTTTAAGGGACTTATGCAAATTCCTCAGATTTTGGAGGGCAAAAAGGAAATAGCGCGTCTTACGGAGCAAATTGAATACGAAAAAGAACGGCAGCAGGAAATTATTGAATTAAAAGATAAAGTGAATTCCGATGAGTACATAGAAAAAATCGCGAGTGAAAAGCTTGGTTTGATAAAAAGCAACGCTAAAATTTTTGTAGATGTGTCGGTTGATGAATAAATAAACATAAGTGAGAGAGGAAAAGCAAAACAGTCATGGTTTCAGTAGGTAGTATAGTTGATGGTAAGGTGGTAAGCGTAATGCCGTTTGGCGCGTTCGTGGATATAGGTGATAATCAGTCGGGACTGGTTCATATATCCGAAATTTCTTCAAGATATGTGAAGGATATTAATGAGTGTGTCAGTAAAGGTGATACAGTTAAAGTAAAGGTTATTAAAATAGATGATCAGGGGAAAATAAGTCTGTCTATAAAACAGGCGGAAGAAAAAAAAGAGAGACGGGAAAGACCTAAGCCTGAGGACAGAGGGCCTGTACGTCCCGCTGATATAGACTGGAGCAGAGGAGCCTCATCAAGTCTTTCATTTGAGGATAAGCTGTCTAAATTTAAGCAGGACAGCGATGAAAAAATGCAGACACTTCGCCGTAATAATGATTCAAAGCGCTCGGGGGGCTACAGCAGAAGGAATAATCATTCATTTTAAATAGAATTTTTGCGGGCGGGAATATAGTTTCCGCCTCTTTTACTATAAATGCTGATATCAGGAGATTTATATGATTGCACTAAAGTATAACAAAAGAACATTTCCTCTTATAGGCGCAATAATCGTTTTTGTGCTTTCTTTTTCTGTTCTGTATTTTGGTGACAATATAGGGCTGTCTGACAATGGAGATTTCAGGAGAGTGCTGCTTGTCAATAATCTTGAATATGCTGATGATACAGATTATTATTATCTGTTCAAGCAGGACTATAAAATGAATATAGAGGGAGAAAGTTTCTGGGATAAGGTGTCATATTTGTGTGAAACAAATAATGAAGAGGAAATATATTCCTCTCCCCATTTTATCATTATAAAAGCGTCAAAAGTGATGAATTTTATGATGAATACAATACTTGTAAAGGATGAAACAAATTATAATATAGCGTATCTGGCATTTATATACATACTGATGCTGTCAATGGCGGCATGGGGGATATTTACTTTCTTTGCTGACGAGGCATTAAAGCTTAGAATAGCTGTATTTTGCGTATTTATTTTCATGTTCTGTGATGCGGGATATTTGCTTTATTTCAATTCATTTTACGGGGAACCGCTTCAGTATGTGTCGCTTATGATGCTTATCGCGCTTGGTCTGCTTATTTATAAGCGTCCTACAATTCCCAAGGTGGCGTCCTTTTTTGTGTCGCTGTATTTTTTTGCCGGAGCAAAACTGGCAAATGTGCCTTATTCGGTTATAATGTCTTTGATGGCATTGTCATTTGTATTTTTAAGGGAAGATAAGCGATATAGAATAGGTATAGGAATATGTGTAATCTTTGCGGCTGTGTGTATTGGAAAACTTTATGTGAGTATTCCTGACTGGATGCATAATGACACTACATATCAGTCTGTGTTTTTTGGCGCTGTTAAAGAAAGTGAAACACCAGAAAAGGACTTAAAACAGCTTGGTATAGACGAAAAATATCTGCCGCTTGTTAATACGCATGCTTATATGGATGACGGCGAATATAAGATAGATATAACAACTCCCGAGTTCCAAAATGATTTTTATGACAGGGTATCAAAAGCGAGAGTGGCATTTTTCTATTTAAGACATCCTGTGCGTTTTGTGAAGAAAATCGCGTTTTCAATTGAGAATTCATCAAGTTTGCGGCCGCTTAATTCCGGCACGTCCGAAACGGTATTGATGTCATATTCAAACCGGTACAGTGGATGGAGCAATCTGCGCGTGGCAATGAAACTGCTGTATAATCCGTACATAGTTTTTGCGATAGCTGTATTGCTCAGCATATATGTGGCGCTGGTGCATGTATATCTGGTGCGTAGTAAAAAACAAACTCCGGGACGGCAGTTTTATCTTATCATGGCAATGTATGTACTTTTGGTGGGATTATGGATAAATATGTGTCTGCCAATCCTTGGAAACGGCGAAGCGGATATAATGAAGCATATGTTTTTGTTCGCAAACTGTATGGATGTGTTATTTGCCGGTATAATAATTGGTATAGTAAACATGCATAACAGAAACCGTATAGCGGCTTTGGCAGTTATGGCTGTAACGGTTATGCTTTTACAAATTGAACCGCCTAAGGACAAGGTTGAGTTTGGAAGTTATAACGGGGAACCTCTGAAATGGGAGGTTATGCGGGAATATGAGGACGGAAGCGCTGAGCTTGTGACGGAAAAATGCGTGGATAGCAGAATGTTTGACGATGAAAATAATATGTGGGAAACAAGTGATTTGAGACAATGGCTTAACAGTGATTTTATAAGTGAATTTACAATGAAAGAGATTTCTCAAATTGTTCCGCAGAGTAATGAGGTAATGCTTACCTATAATGACAGAGGACTGGCGGAAAGCGGTGATCATACTCATTATTGGAGCGCTACAAGGGGTGAAGTGAATGACCTGAGTGAAACGGCGTACAAGTATTACGTTGATGATATTGTGTATATTCCCACGCTTGATATGATGAGGGATATAGACATGAGCAAGCCATACTGGGTACTGTGCCCCTATGGTTATAATGACCGTATGCAGCGGTATATGACGGGAGACGGCTTTATTCTACATACGAATGTGGATAATATATATGGAGTACGCGCTGCTGTGCGTGTGAAATTAAATGAGGTAGATTAGATGAAATGTGAAGATAATCTCACAATGCTTGCGGATTTTTATGAGTTTACAATGATGAACGGTTTTTTGTCCGAGGGCTGCAAGGATAAAATTGCTTACTTTGATATGTTTTTCAGAAAAGTACCCGATAATGGCGGATTTGCGATAATGGCGGGTGTAGAACAGTTAATTGAATATATTAAAGAAATTCATTTTACAGAAGATGATATTGCGTTTTTGAGAAGCAAAGGCATTTTCTGCGAGGAATTTCTTGAATATCTCAGAGATTTTCACTTTGAATGTGATGTATGG
>CAJTPP010000074.1:0-3266 GCA_910578235.1 uncultured Clostridia bacterium
GATATTATCCTCCTTTTTGTCCTTCTGTCAGGACATATTAACATAGCGTATATTATATCACTTATTTTTTGATATTTCAATTCTTTTTTTGAATTATTTGCATTTTTTTCATATTTTACGTTGTATTTGTCATTTTTGTATATAAAGACAGTGTACAGTCATAGACTGTACACTGTCTTTACTTATATTAATATATCAGAAACGAGTCCATACAAAGGTTTCAATAATGTCATTTTCCGGGTCAAAATCCTCAGGGATCGGAAAATCCACCGCCAGCTCATTTGCTCCTATATTCAGACGGTCACCAAAGGTATTGACACTCTTTAACGCCTTTAGTAATCCATCCTTATCCTTTATCGCGATAATAAACATCGCATCATCGTTATAGTAAAAATGCTTCGTCACATACATTCTTACAATCTTTGTTTTATCTTCATTTATGCCTAAATTTGTAACCTCAAATATCTCGCTCACCTGAAGTATAACAGGTGTTTCGCCAAACACGCCGTTATCTGCAGAGGCTCTTACTTTAACCGTTTGCGCTGAAGCCATCGCGTCTGAAGTTATAAGTCCGTTATCATCAACCGATATACTTCCGTCTATAACAGGAAGTCCCTCCGAGTCAAGAACACTCCATTTAATACCGGCCGTATCCTTCATAGGCAAACCGTTTCTTTCCTTGCTTACCGAACACTGCATTGTACCGCCTACAAACATATATTGAGACTCAGTCTTTACTCCGATAACATCGGGAAGCGCAAGAGCCGTCTTAAAATTGTCTATCACAAGTCCCGCAGTAAAAACGATTTTTCCGTATGGCTTATCGTTTCTTCTGTTACAGTTTGTCATAGTTTTAACAAGCGTCTTCTCACCGTCATCATTATATTTATATATATGATATCCCGATTCAGCACCATTGAGATACAGAAACTCAATATGATACCATGAGTTTACATCAAACTGATCCGCCTCAATAATTGTCATCCATGAACTGCTTCCCGTCTGCTGAGCCAGCGCTCCGTTATGAAAACGTATATTTGAATTCTCTGAACCATTATTATTATACAGAGTAAGTCCATGACCTTCTGCCGCGTCAAATTTAATGTCAACATCAGTTACCGCATATGTACTCTGATCTCCAAAACCAAATGTAATGTTATCATTTGTCGCATAAGCCTTTGAACCGTCCCACGAGCCAACCAAAGACGTATTCGTCAATTCCGTTTCACAGGCATTATATGAAATAACCGTTTCTTTCTGATCGTCTGACCATGCTACTTCCACCGGCGCAGAGCCGTACACCTTACCGCTTGCCGACGAAGCTCTTACGGTAATATTCTGAGGAATTACTGAATTATCAATTGTAAGCACGCCATCATTAATACCCATATTTATATTATTATTTTTCGTAATACCCAAACTGTCATATATGCCCCACTCAATATCTGCTTCTGTCAATGTATCTGTAACATCTTCTCCGCCTTTCAGAGCCTTAACGGTGAAGGTTGATTCTTCTCCTGCCCTCATCTTTTCCGGTCCTGATACTGTAATCTCGTCAAATTTTTCATCTGACACGTCAACAGCGTTAATCTTGATCTGTTTTGAACCATACAACTCTTTGTCTCCAAATGTCACAGTTGCTCTGACTGTCACATTCTGCCCGTCAGCATGAATTCCTGCTGACAGTATTCCCTCATTGCTGATAGTAATATTCTCGTCAGACATCTGAACACTGTCATTTTCATCATATACAGACCATGTTACAGGATATTTGTTAAATTCCTTATCCAAACGCGTCATGACATAATCAAAAGCAACATCAGTACCTGCATTCATTTCTTCACGCGCGGACGATACTGTAATAGTATCCGGTTTTTCCTGAATAAGCAGTACATTATCTATGCTTGCGTTTTTTATCTGCATGCCGTTAAAACTTCTGTTCTCTGAACTAAGATTTCTCATATTAAAGCTTGTTGTTTCCTGCACAAGAGTCTTTACGCCTCCCGAATAACTATAGAGTCTAAAAGTCGTATATTTTTCTCCCATGCCGGTTCTTCCCTCAATTTCAGCCGAATACCAGGCGCCAATCTCCAATGCGCCAAGCGCCTGATACGATGAACTGTTCACTTGAGTACGAAGCTGCTTTGCCGGATCCCCTTGAACATCTCCGTAAGTAATAATAGGTCCGACTTTATCATTACTGACTCCGTCGCTTTTAAACTTCGGGATTTCTATATCTCCATTCTCATTATCAAAGCAAAAATCAAATCCCAAATAAAACTCCTTTGTTGTATCAATTGATGTTGAAAAAATTTTCTCAAAGCTTTCACCGCTCTTAAAGGCCTTTGTTCCGTCAATAGGATTTTCAACTGTGCCGTTCTTTTCATATTGTTCATTAACTGTCTCTATATCATACGAAATTCCCGGCGCAGTATACTCCGCCAGCGCAGGCACAGCCGCGGAGGCTGTAATTATTGACACAGAAATAATTGCCGATATAATTTTCTTCATTTTCCTTACCTCCTTACTGTACCGTTATATTGAAAATATGATTTGTTTCATCTCTTTGTATGCCTATTCCCGCATATCCGAGCATCATATCAAGATTAGCAATGAATACTCCGTCTTTAAGCTTCGGAGGTTCCACACATTCTGTCGTTTCGGTACCGTCTATCAAAACCTGATTTCGTTCTTCAAGATACTGATATGTATGACCATTAACTGTTACAACAAGCTCTTTCAAGCCGTCTTTCTCACCATAAGTCATTGTGAAACCATCGGCTCCCGCTTTCTGGGCAGCCTGTAATATCTCATAGACAGGGCCAAACATAGTATTCATAGCGCCAATATATGTTTTGCCGCTCAGCTCAAGCTTTTCTCCATTCAGATAAACGTCATAATATACAGTATTGTCCTCTTCCTTTACTACTGTCATATTATTCCACTCGATAATTTTCTTTCCGAGCATTAACGGCTTAATTGGAAGCACTGTTGATGTTACCGGCGCCTCTGACGCTCCCGGTGCCAGCACAGACTGCATAAGTGTTGACAGTCCACCTGTCACATATTCATCAACGGATGTTGATGTAATTGATTGCGAAACAGGCAGCATACCGTCCATTGACGCTGTCAGAGTAAATGTGCCCGCCTTTCTTGTTGAACGGACAAATATTCTGTTTGTACCGTTTTCAGCATATACATAATCTTTACCGAGAGTTGTTGTTCCGGACTTGTCACCGCCAAAATAAAATGATATTCCTTCCGTT
>CAJTPP010000074.1:3276-13322 GCA_910578235.1 uncultured Clostridia bacterium
CGCGGTATTATGGAAGCAGTTTGCGCCGGATCCGGAATTGTAGCCGCCAAGATATTCTCCGAATTCCCCGCCGTCATATGAGAAGTTAATTTTATCATAGTTAAGCGCACATACATTACCATTTGCGTCAATAACCTCTACATCTATATACGCAATATCCGAACCGTCAGCTCTCCAATCAGCAACGGTTTCGCCTTTTTCATTTTCCTTAACCGCTGTATGCGGTGTCAGCCTCAGAGAAACCGCATCACCCGTACGTTTTATTTCATCTGCCGTCACCTGCGTACCTCTCGCGTCATACGCCTTTGCAATAACAGCATCTCCTTTTGTTACATCAATATTATCAAAACGGTAAATGAAACCGCTATCCGCTTCGGCGTCCGTGCCAAGCAGTGTCTCCTTTTCTCCGTCCACTCTGTAAAGTTCTACCTTTGAAACATCTGCCGAACCAATTACATAAACGGTTTTATGAAGCGGATCGCGCTTCTTTTTGTCACTTTTTACATATTTCTCATAATCGTGATTATCATCGGCCTTAACTGTTTCTGTTCCGTAAAAATTATATGTATCATCAGTCAATTCAGGATATGACCAGTGACCTACAATATGTATTGCCGCTTCACTTGACTGCGCGGTTTTTGTAGCCTCAAACATTTCCTTAGTCTGACGCACAGGATCTACACGGCCGGAGGTACGGCAGTTTTCCGTAGCGGTATTTCTTGTATGCATATTAGAGTCCGACCATATCATCATAGCGGCCGCGGAAAATATACTTCCGCCCACACCGGCTCTGTTACTGTAATAACCGTTATACTCTGCGATATTACGTATAACCGTATCCTCCTGTGTTTCATTCCAGACGTCATAACCGTCTTTTTTACCGCCTCTCGAAATAAATTTATTCACATAATCATAATCCGGCGGAGAATATAAATCCCAAACTCTGCGCGGAGCCTCATTTCTCGCGTATTCCGTTTCCATAACGGGTCCCGGCTTGCCATTTGATTTCATTGCCGCCACAGCATTTTTCGTAGCGTCTTTAGGTGTAATATTATCATTCGCCACACCATACATAGTACCTGTGTAGTTATAATCATAATTCATCTGATCCGCCGCCGTTGCAGAACGCGCGCCGATAAATCTCATTCCCTTTGGATCAATCTCATCACGCAGTCTTACCATGTCATTCGCATTAGCCGCATTGCCAACCGCTGAATTTCCTGTCTCCCAGAATATTACAGACGGACTGTTTCTGAAATAAATCATGGCATCACGCATCGCCTCAGTACGCTGTGACCACTGTCTTCCTGCAAGGCCTACGCCCTCTTTATCACCGGCCGGACAAACTACCGCAACGCCGTATCGGTCTGACGATCTCACTTCGTTCGGCTTCGGCGCAACATGCATCCAGCGTATAAAATTTGAATTATTCTCCTTTAAAAGCGCCATATCATAATCCTGAAGCCAGTCTGTAGCCACTCCGATTACAGCCCATTCATTTGTAGAACGCTGAGCGTAGCCTGGCATCCATACAGCTCTGTCATTTATAAGTATTCCGCTGTTTTCGTCATATGTAACCTTTCTGAAGCCGGTTTCTTTCTTTTGAACATCCAAAACATTTCCGCTTTTATCTTTTAATATCGTATATACAGTATACAGATACGGATCTTCCGTTGACCAAAATCTCATACCCTCCGCATTATAGCTCACTGTTACACGGGCAACATCGGGAGTATTGACTTTTGTAAGTCCTGCGGACGCCGCAATATTTTCCTCCGAATAAACATCATCTTCTACAGCTGTTTCATACACAACGCCTGCGTCTGTCGCTTTTGCCGCCTTTGACGTTTCGCTTTCGAATTTATATTTTAACTGCCCGTCCGCGTCAACAACCGCCACTTCAAGAGTATAGTCCACATCGGAAGCGGATTCATTTCTTACCTCCGCGTCAACATGAATTGTGGCTTTTTTCGATCTGATGTCAAAATTATCCGCATAAATATAATTACCGGTTGTTTTCAGATTATTATACAGCGGAAAAGTCTGATAAACACTGCCTGTCACATGAAGATACGCATCATATACAAGACCAATCTGAGGCTCGTTAAAGTCTTTGCTGTTCCATACATAACCGCTTCCTGAGCCTGCCCATGTTTTATCATTGCAATCACCAAAGCTCGTGCCCCATGTTTCCCTTTTCTCGTCTTCTGTCAGACTGTTCAAAAGATTCTGATAGCTTTCAAGACGGCTTTGCAGCTCACGCCTCTCTGTTCCGGTATAATAATCCTCCGTTGGCTTATCGTCCTTTTTCCGGTCCAACTGAGCCTGAGTATTTACAATACCATTTGCCAATGCATCTCCGCGGTTTTCAGCGCCTCCGGGCAATGTTTCATGTATATAGCGCTCAGTTGTTCCGCGCGTTGTAGTACCGTCGTTAATAATAGCTATTACCGCCTGTTCGCCTGATGTTACATACTTTGTAATATCAAATCCCATAGCGGTTATTCCGGCTTCATAGTATCCGACTTTCTGACCGTTTACCCATACATAAGCCGCCTGTCTTATACCCTCCAGTTCAAAAAACACCTTGCCGCCTGACGGAAGCTGCGGAACAGTAAATGTTTTTCTGTAAAGCAATACGCTTCTATAGCCGCCTCCCGAATCTCCGTTAGTGCCCGCGAACGAATTTGTACCGCCGCCTATACCATGAGGAATACTTACAGTATCCCAGTCCGAATCGTCATAATCCTTTTCATAAAACTTTTTTCCGTTCTTATCAGCCTTTGATACAGCCTCCCATAAATCAATGCCAACTGTTTTTGTGTCAAAAAATTTCCAGTCCAAATTCATATTGAATGTCTTATGATCTGATTCAGGCGCGGTATACGTTTCGTCACCCGCTTCATCCCCGCCCTCAGCAAAAACAGGCATATTCACAGCTGACAAAATCATTTGCAGCGCCATCAGCAGAGAACAAAGAATACTCAATTTTTTCTTCATTTCTTTTCCTCCTATTTCTTTAATATTAATATAAGATTTCTCATTAATTATAATTATAGCACAAAAATTATGATTAAGCTTTGCATTTTTTGTTCAAAACATTGCAAAAATTGCTATACAAAAAGCAGGAAACAAATTTTGTTTCCTGCTTTTTGATGTATTGTCAAATACTGAATTAGTTGTTAAGATTTGCCTTGAGTTTTGTAAGCTCTTCAGCCATTTCTTTCGGAAGTCTGTCTCCGAACTGCGCAAAATATTCTTCAATATTTGCAATGTCCTCAAGCCATACATTCTTGTCTATCGCAAGAAGTCCTTCTATATCAATATTTTCATCTTCAAGGCCTGTAATATCAATATCACCCGCCTTAGGAACAACCGATTGCAACCTCGTCAGCGTCAACCTTGCCGGCGCATCTGTCAAGTATCCACAATAGCACGCGCATATTATCGCCGAAACCGGGCCACATGAAGTGTCCTTCGTCATCTTTTCTGAACCAGTTGACATGGAAAATCTTCGGAGCCTTATCACCAAGCTTCTTACCCATTTCAAGCCAGTGACCCCAGTAATCAGCCATGTTATAACCCACAAACGGTTTCATAGCCATTGGATCACGTCTTACAACGCCGACAGCGCCTGCCGCAGCCGCCGTTGTCTCCGAAGCCATTGTAGCGCCGATAAATGTACCATGCTGCCAGTCTCTTGACTGGTATACAAGCGGAGCGCACTTAGCGCGTCTGCCGCCGAATACGATAGCGTCTACCGGAACACCCTGCGGATTTTCAAATTCAGGTGAAATGCACGGACAATTTATAGCCGGAGCTGTAAATCTTGAATTAGGATGAGCAAGATTATTTCCCTCAGCAGTATACTCAGGACCGTTAACCTTTGCGCCTTTCCACTCTGTAGCATTTACAGGAGGATTTTTGTCAAGTCCTTCCCACCAAACTGTCATATCATCATTATTGATAGCTACATTGGTGAATATTGTATTCTTCTTTGTAGACTCAAGAGCGTTGAAGTTTGTCTTTACAGATGTGCCCGGAGCAACACCGAAGAAACCTGCCTCTGGATTAATTGCGTAAAGTCTTCCGTCAGGACCGATATTAAGCCATGAAATATCATCTCCGACAGTCCACACCTTATATCCCTGCTCTTTCAGATACTCCGGCGGAATAAGCATTGCAAGATTTGTTTTACCGCATGCTGACGGGAACGCGGCACATATATACTTAACCTCACCCTGCGGATTTTCAAGACCGAGAATAAGCATATGCTCTGCCATCCAGCCCTGATTTTTACCAAGATATGATGCAATTCTCAAAGCAAAACACTTCTTACCGAGAAGTACATTTCCGCCGTATGCGGAGTTGATTGACCAGATTGTATTATCCTGCGGGAACTGCACGATATATCTGTCGTCAGGATTTACATCCTTCTTCGCATGAAGACACTTAATAAATTCAGCATCATCAGCTGTGCCGAGCTGATCAAGAACCTTCTGTCCCACTCTTGTCATAATAGCCATGTTAAGCACAACATAAATGCTGTCTGTAAGCTCAATGCCAATCTTTGAGAACGGTGAACCTACAGGGCCCATTGAATACGGAATAACATACATTGTTCTGCCTTTCATTGAGCCTGCGTACAAAGCCTTCAGCTTCGCATACATTTCATCAGGAGCCATCCAGTTGTTTATAGGGCCTGCCTCTTCCTTCGTCGGAGTACAGATAAATGTTCTGTCTTCAACACGGGCAACGTCATTTTCCGCAGTTCTGTGATAGTAACATCCTGGAAGCTTTTCCTCGTTAAGCTTAATCATTTCACCTGTCTTAACGGCTTCTTCTCTCAAAGCCTCCAACTGAGCTTCCTCACCTGTGATAAGCACAATGTTGTCAGGCTGACACATAGCAGCCATTTCGTCAAGCCATGCTTGAGCGGTCTTGTTCTGTAACATAGTTTTTTCCTCCAATGCTTTTATTTACAGTGTTAAAAAATAACATTGTTTTACATTATAAATTCTACCGCTTCATTATATCACATTTTTTTATAATTTGGAATAATTTACGAGAAAAAAATATTTTTTTAGCTGATAATTCCTAATTGACATAAAAATAAATCTATAATATAATAATATTGCACAAAAATTATGAACTTTTTTTTAATTTTCAAGCTATATATGTCATGTAAGACTAATAAGCTACAAGATATTGTGTGAAAGGCGGAACAACAATGAAAGAAAAAATATATACGATACCCGTAAACGAGGCATATGACTCAGACTGCGAATGCCCACTGTGCCTGCTTGAAAAGAAGCTTGAAAGAGAAACGCTTGACTATACGCTCGGAGCCGCAATGATGGAACCTGATTTCCGTGAACGCTCAAATAAAAAGGGCTTTTGCAATCATCATTTCTCTATGCTTTTTGATATGCCAAACAAACTGCCGCTCGCGCTTATACTTGAAACCCATCTTGATGAAATACGCAAAAAAACAGACAAAATGTCCAAACTGTCAGATAAACTGACTTTGTCCAAAAGCGGCTTTTTCAAAAAAAGCGGTTCGGCGGACTTCGCCTCCGCTCTTTCCTCACTGCTGGCGCAGATCTCATATAGCTGTATTGTGTGTGATAAAATCAATCATACCATGGAACGATATGCGGACGTGCTTCTGTACATGTGGATTAACGATGAGGAATTCAAGAAAAAATTTGACAGATCGAAAGGATTTTGTCTGAAACATATGAAGCTTTTATGCGATACCGCACCTAAATCTCTGAATGACGCTCAGGCGGCGCAATTCCTTTTCGCTATGTTTACTAAGCAGAGAACAGAGCTTGACCGCATACAGAAAAATATACATAAATTCACGCTAAAATTCGATTATCGCAACAAAGATATGGAATGGGGCAGCGCTCAGGACGCTCCTATACGCACTATTGAAAAAATTTCTGGATATATAAAAAATGATTATGAAGAAAACAAATAAAAAACCGCCGGATTTCTGTCCGGCGGTTTTTTATTTGTTTTCTTCTTTAAAATTAACCGTTTAATTCTCTATCAATCGCTTCCGCTGCGGCTTTGCCTGCGCCCATAGCGAGAATAACCGTTGCCGCGCCGGTAACTACGTCGCCGCCAGCATACACATGCTCCTTAGATGTCTTTCCCGTCTCCTCATCAGCAATAATACATCCTCTTTTATTTGTGTCAAGACCTTTAGTTGTCTTTCTGATAAGCGGATTTGGAGTTTGTCCGATAGCTACAACAACCGTGTCGATATCAAGCGTCTCTTCACTGCCCTCAATAGGCACAGGACGTCTTCTGCCGCTCGCGTCAGGTTCTCCAAGCTCCATTTTGATAACCTCCATGCCTGTCACCCAACCGTCATCGTTACCGATAAACTTAGTCGGATTTTGCAGGAGCTTAAACACAATTCCTTCCTCCTCCGCATGATGAACCTCTTCGGCTCTCGCGGGAAGCTCCTCCTTACCGCGCCGGTATACTATGTAAACATTATCCGCGCCAAGACGCTTTGCCGATCTTGCCGCGTCCATCGCGACATTTCCGCCGCCGAGAACGGCAACATTTTTGCCAACGTACACAGGCGTGTCATACTCAGGGAATTTATAGCCCTTCATAAGATTAATTCTTGTAAGAAACTCATTTGCGCTGTACACGCCGTTAAGGCTTTCACCCTCCAGTCCCATAAAGGACGGAAGTCCCGCGCCGCTGCCTATATACACCGCGTCATATCCCATATCATCAAACAATTCGTCAACCATAATAGTTTTACCTATAATTACATTTGTCTGAATATCTACTCCCATAGCCTTTAAATTAGAAATTTCTTTCTGAACTATATCCTTTGGAAGTCTGAACTCGGGAATACCGTACATAAGCACACCGCCGGCAGTATGAAACGCTTCATACACAGTTACCGCATAACCTCTCTTTGCAAGATCGCCCGCAACAGTAAGTCCTGACGGTCCGCTACCCACTACCGCGACTTTTTTACCGTTCGGCTTCGGCTTTTCGATTTTTTCCTCAACATTCTTCATATGCCAGTCGGCAACAAATCTCTCAAGTCTGCCTATACCGACACTTTCATGCTTTATTCCTCTCACACACTTTGACTCGCACTGCTTTTCCTGCGGGCATACTCTGCCGCAGACAGCCGGAAGCGCGTTTGTCTCTTTAATCTTCTGATAAGCTTTTTCAAATTCCCCCTCCGCTATAAAAGCTATAAACTCGGGAATTTTAACGCTTACAGGACACCCCTGCATACACGGCTTATTTTTACAGTTTAGACATCTCTGCGCCTCGTCTATCGCCATTTCTTCGGTGTAGCCCGTAGTCACCTCAAGAAAATTTTTATTTCTTACATTAGGACACTGCTCCGGCATCGGATTTTTGTCCGCTCTCATATTAGGCATTTTCAAAATCCTCCCTTTATTAGTCTGCCGTGTTAGTTCTGCCTATCCTGCAATGGCCATCTTCACACGACTTTTCCTCATATTCTTTAAACATTCTGCCGCGCTTCATAGCGCTGTCCCAGTCAATCTTATGACCGTCAAAATCAGGGCCGTCCACACATGCAAACTTTGTTTCACCGTCCACAATAACACGGCAGCCGCCGCACATACCCGTACCGTCAATCATAACCGGATTCATTGACACTGTAGTAGGGATATCATACTTTTCCGTCAGCTTACATACAAACTTCATCATAACAAGCGGGCCGATAGCAATAACCTCGTCAAATTTTTCTCCCGCCTCAATCTCCTTCTGAAGCATGTCTGTAACAAATCCCTGAGTTCCGTTTGACCCGTCGTCTGTAGCGACAATCAGTTTTGAAGAAACCTTTTTAAGCTCATCTTCCAAAATAACAAGCTCCTTATTTCTAAATCCTGTTATAACCGTCACATCAGCTCCGAGTTTATGTAATTTCTTAGCCTGCGGATACGCTATAGCCGTACCCAGTCCGCCTCCTATTACAGCCACCTTCTTTTTGCCTTCAAGAGGTGTCGGCATACCGAGCGGTCCCGCAAAGTCCTGAAGCTCGTCTCCCGCCTCTACCTGTGCCAGATCTCTCGTTGTTTTACCCACAATCTGCACAATAATTGTAACCGTGCCTTCTTCTCTGTCAAAGTCCGCAATTGTAAAAGGAACTCTCTCGCCGTATTCGTCAATTCTCAGAATAATAAATTGTCCCGGCTCAGCTTTCCTTGCAATCAAAGGCGCCTCTACTTCCATCAAAAATATCTGCGGATTGAGCACCTGCTTCTTAACTACTTTATAAGCCATTATACCACCTCTTAAATCTAATTCATACTAAAAATAAACTGCGTTATTTTTTATCATATCACAAAATTTCAGTTTTTTCAATATTTTCGTGAAATTTTCTTGATAAAATCATACATATCCCTGTATATTTCGTCTTTAAATTCCAGTTTTCTTCCGCTTATAGGATGAATAAAACTCAAATAACAGGAATGAAGAAGCTGACGCGGAGCAATACTGTGATCCTCTCTGCCGTAAAGCCAGTCACCTACAAGAGGATGTCCTATATGCGCCATATGCACGCGTATCTGATGAGTGCGTCCAGTTTCAAGCTCCATTTCAAGCAAAGTATATTCTCCGTATCTTTCCATAACTCTGTAACGCGTGACAGCCCTCTGACCATCCGAAGATACAATACGGTTTATAACACTTCCGTCAGCGCGTTTTATCGGCGCGTTAACAACGCCGTCATTTTTTACATCACCGCAGACAATACACCTGTATTTTCTGCGCAGTTCCTTAGTCTGTATCTCCTCCGCAAGCCTTGCGTGAATATAGCTGTTCTTGGCAATCGCCATAAGTCCGGACGTATCCTTGTCCAGACGATTTACCGCCCTGAACACATGCTCCTCTCCTCTGACGCGGTAATAGTACATAACGCCGTTCGCAACTGAATTTGTATAATTCCCCATAGACGGGTGTGTGGGCATATACGGAGACTTATTTAAAACAAGAATATCCTCGTCTTCAAAAACAATATCCAGAGGAATATTTTCAGGCACAATATTCTCAGACGGAGCGTCACGCAATGTCACACTGAGTCTGTCTCCTTCTCTCACAGTATCGACAGTCCTTATATGACTTCCGTTAAGCCGTATACCGTCACTGTATTTTTTCAAATCTTTTATAAGCTTTGACGACATTTGAAAATGCTGTTTCAGCACAGTTATAACATTCGCGCCGTCATATTTATCTTCGATTTTATATTCAAGTACTCTGTCCATCAGTTATTAAAACCATTCAAAAGACGTGTCGCATATGATAAATCAACCATCTCCCATCCGAAGCTGTACGGTTTTACGCCCGTTTCACGCAGCCGGGTGTGTATTGTGTCATATGTCTCCTTAGGCACGCTTGACGTATATGTCTGTTTTTCCTTTTCATCATAAACCATAAACTCAACACTGCCGTTTTCAGACTTTCCGAAACGACATACCCGAAACTGAGCTTTTTCAAGATCCTGTGATAATATCATCAGCTTTATCACTTCAATAGTTTTATCATTCATATCATTATCGAATATAAGAATTTTTTCAAGAAGCTCATTATAATCGGAGACAAACCTCAGATTATAACCCTCCAGCTTTTCAAGCTCCCCGGATTTCTCAGACGATTTCTGCACATTATCAAAAAGCTGATTTTTCAGCAGTTCATCATTACACGGCGAAAAAGAAATCATAAGACGCTTTTCCTCGTCATGATAAAGCATTGGGGACGGCATAAGAGCCGTATGCGAGCATGACGGACAATGAAACATATTTATTTTCCCATGCAGCAGATCTTGCTTTAAATCCTCACTGTCCTTCACTGTTATTGAATTCCATACGGTTACTTCACTCATTTGTCCGCAATGCGGGCATTTTACATTCTGTGTCGCGTTTAGACTCATATTAATCCGCCTTTCCAAGTAAATTTTCAGCCGCCACCATTATTCCGAGCTTTGCCGATTCATACGTCAGGCCACCCTGCATATACGCTATATACGGCGG
>CAJTPP010000075.1:0-4149 GCA_910578235.1 uncultured Clostridia bacterium
TGCCAAGGTGAACGTCGCGAGTTCGAATCTCGTCTTCCGCTCCATTTAAATCCTTGATGAATTTCATCAAGGATTTTTTGTTATACTAACCTTGTAAGGAGGTTGTCATCATGAAAAAAAATATAAAAAAATATAAAGAACATGTAATTTTTCATAAACGTATGTTTGATTTTGATGTGAGCAACGCTTCATCAGCTTACGAATGTACAGGTCTTATCCCATGGGCTCCGGAAAGCGAGGCACAGCTTGACGCATATGATGAAATTATGAATTATTCCCCTGAAAGCATAAATATTTATAATTACGACAAATAACACACCGACAATATATATCCTTTTCGGGATACGGAATATTCCTTAAAAGTATAACTTTTGCCGTCATATTCAAGCGTATCATCAAGTACCGAAAAGCTATTTAACGGTATAGTTATCCCCTTGCCTATAGTTTTAACAAAACTTTCTTTTCTTGTCCATATTTTAAAAAAAGAAATGTCTTTGTCCCGCGAAAGTCTTATATATTCCGTTTCTTCATCGGTAAAAAAACGCTCTGCCGTTTTTATGTCACATTCACGCACATACTGTATGTCTGCTCCTACCGGCGTATCATTTACCGCGCATACAGCGTAACAGCCGGAATGTGACAAATTTACATACAATTGCGGATAATCAACAAGATACGGCTTGCCGTTAGCAGTATCCCATTTCACCGGAATTTTTGTCTGATATTCCCGGCTTACAGCATAATTCAGTAAAAGCTCCGCGCCTATTGACTGAGCTTTCTTTTCTGATATTTTCAGTTTTTCAAGTTTTTCTATACGTTTATCCGACAAATATTTATACCATTTTTTATCCTCAGTATCAATCCTGTTTATATTCATTGCGTACAGCTTCATAATTCCAGCCTTCCCAACACCTCGCCTATCGGCTCGTTTATTACAAGATCAGCTTTTTTATCGGCAGGCGTTGACGCCTTATTTATTATCACAAGATGCTGTCCGTTAAAATAGTTTATAAAGCCTGCCGCTGGATATACATTAAGCGACGTGCCGCCTATTATCAATGTGTCTGCTTCGCTTATATATTTTACCGATTTTGATATTATGCTGTCGTCAAGCATTTCTTCATATAATACAACATCGGGCTTGATTATCCCTCCGCATTCACATTTTGGTATATCCACGCTTTTTTCCACCGTTTCCAAGCCGTATGCCCGGTTACACTCCATACAGAAATTGCGTAACACTGAGCCGTGCAGTTCAAGCACATTCCGGCTTCCCGCAGCCTGATGCAGTCCGTCTATGTTCTGCGTTATAACCGCCTTAAGTTTCCCCGCTTTTTCAAGCTTTTCCAATGTGACATGCGCCTTATTAGGCTTGACATTTTTCACAATAAGCTTGTCTCTGTAAAATCTGAAAAATTCAGACGTATTATTCATAAAAAATGTATGACTTAAAATTGTTTCAGGAGGATAATCGCATTTCTGATTGTATAATCCGTCCACACTTCGGAAATCAGGTATTCCGCTTTCCGTGGAAACTCCGGCGCCCCCAAAAAATACAATATTATTACTTTTATTTATTATCTCCTGCAAAGTCATTTTTATCTCTCCCTATACGCCAAATCAGCCGTTTATATCACCAATTTCATACATCGCCATAGCAAGCACCGCTTCACCCGCTGTCTCTGTACGGAGAATACGCTTCCCAAGTGTCACTGTGGCAATATCGTTTTCATGCAGTTTTTTTGCTTCTCCGATATCAAAACCGCCCTCAGGCCCTATCAGAAATCCCACGCTTGTTATATCAGGCCTTGATAAAAGTGCTTCTTTAAGCGTTTTTTTCTCCTCACATTCATAAGGCACAAAAAACAAATCAAAATGCTTCGACTGTTCTATAACTTCATCTATTGACATTATTTCTGATATTTCAGGCACAATTCCGCGTCCCGATTGCTTCGCTGCCGCTTCTGATATTTTACGCCACCGATCAAGCTTCTTCTTTTCATCTTTTTTATTATCAATCTTTACAACACATCTTGACATCTTAACAGGGACTATTTCACTGATGCCAAGCTCTGTTGTCTTTTGTATTATGTATTCCATTTTAGACGCTTTCGGAAGTCCCTGAAATAAAGTTACTTTTATATTTGGTTCAGAGACACTTGCTTTCTTTTCTGTTATATTGCATATAACACGCCCCGTTTCTATTTCCATAATTTCCGCATCATAATCATTCCCCCGACTGTCACATACGGTAATACGGTCACCCGCGCCAAGACGCAAAACGCGCGTAATATGCGCCGCATCATCAGTATCAATTATTATATGATTATCTATTATTTTATCAGGTGTTACAAAAAATTTAGGCATTATATTTCTCCAATATCTTCTCAAAATTTTTATGGCTTATTTTTTCCGCTTGCTCGTCAGTATATCCAAGCTGAAGTAATCTGTCAAACACTTTATATACATCCTGCACTCCGTTTATTCCATCAGGCAATCGTTCTATTCCATCAAAATCCGCTCCGATACCTATACAGTTCTCGCCGCCGAGTGTCATAAAATGATCTATATGCTTAACAATATCATCAATATTTGCCCTTCCTCCTTCATTCAGAAAATCAGGGCAGAAATTTATTCCTACATAACCGCCAGATTTTTTAATACACTCAAACTGATCATCCGTAATATTACGCTCAACAGGACAAACTGCCTTTGTACGGCATACCGATCGCGAATTTGAGTGTGAAGCAATAATCGGTTCATTACTGCACGCGACAATATCATAAAAAGATTTATCATTAAGATGCGACACATCCACCAGCATACCAAGTCTGTTCATTTCACGTACTACCTTAACACCAAAATCTGTCAGTCCTCTCGTTTCATCCATCTCAAGCGCGCCGGACGCAATATGATTTGAATAATTCCATGTGAGCGCCGCCATACGCACACCAAGCTGATAATAATTTCTGAGAGCTGAAAGCGAATATATTCCCTCCCCGCCCTCGATGCTGAGCACCGCTTTCACATTCTCAGGCAATTCTGACGTATTTCTGTGAAACGCGTCAATTAAATCCAATGTGCGCTGCACCGCGCAGGATTTATATGCCGGATCAATAAAACATGCAAATACCTGCGTATAATTTTTGTATACTGACAATCTATCAATATCCACATGACAATCATTTTCATTAAGCGAGCAGCTATCATCAAGAACACGGCAAAGCGTGTCACAATGAGTATCCACAATAGAATATTTCATACATCCTCCTCAAAAAGCATTTTCTATATGGCCTATTTTTTTTACATAATATCCGCTGTTATTTTCGCCGTAAAACACTTCAATAACATCAAAACGCATTTCTGTAGTTTCTATATTTGCATACGCCGAGGCGGTCTGGCGGATATGTCTCTGCTTTCTATAATCGACATACTGACTCGGCTCGCCGAAAGCGTTGCCGCGCCTTGTCTTTACCTCAACAAATACCATACATCCGTCTTTTTCAGCTATTATATCTATCTCACCGAATTTCATCCTGAAATTACGTTCAAGTATTTCATAGTCATTGTCTTCGAGAAATTCAGCGGCTGCATTTTCTCCAAAATCACCTATTTGCTTTGTATTCATATTTTATCTCCCAGTAATTTTTTCAAAAAAGTTTTTCTGTGAATTTCACATGGACCATACTCCAAAATTGCCTCATTATGAGCCTTTGTGCCATAGCCTTTATGTTTTTCAAACCCATATTGCGGATATTTTTGCGCCATTTTATATATAAAGCGATCACGGCTTACCTTTGCCAATATTGATGCCGCGGCAATTGACACGCTCTTTGCGTCTCCCTTTACCACTGTTTCGTGCGGCAATTTCATTCCGCTTATACGATTTCCGTCTATAAGCACAAAATCCGGCTTTATGCTAAGTCCGTTTACAGCTCCGTTCATAGCTTCATATGTAGCGTTTAAAATATTTATTTCATCTATACGTTTTTCATCAATACTGAAAATATTATATGCGACCGCCTTCTCGGTTATTTCTTCAAAAAGCTCCTCTCTCCGTTTTTCAGACAGTTTTTTTGAATCATTTATTCCCTTTATTATTGTATTCGGCTTAAGAATTACGGCCGCCGCATATACAGGCCCTGCCAG
>CAJTPP010000075.1:4159-13172 GCA_910578235.1 uncultured Clostridia bacterium
TCCCCTACCGGCTTCATCCACGCCGGCAATACTCATAATACCATCACTGTAATATGCGTTTTCTATTTCCCACATTGCTTTCACTCGCTCAATTTCTTCTTCCTCAGTTAATTTTCTTGGCATATTTCTTCTCCTATTTTTAAAATTACTCTACCATTTTTTATTAAACTGTGCTATACTGTATATAAACTGTAAACAGGAGGAAAAATTATGCTCTACCAAAAAGAAATCGATGATTCCGTATTAATACAATTTATAATACTTTATACTCTCAGCAAGGTTGACAAGGCCATTCCTTACAATGACATGATAAATCTGGTCTTAGATAATTGTAACATTAACTACAATGATTTTCAAGTAGCTCTTAATAATCTTATAAACACAAAGCATGTCAATTCATTTATTGAGGGCGGCCACAACCAAAAATACGAAATAACGCAAAAAGGTCTAAACGCAGGTGATTTTTTTACATCCAACATACCTATATATATACGCGAGCCTATCGACAGCTCCATAAAAGAGCTTTTTAAAGAGGAGCGCCGCAAACACGCTGTGCGCAGCGGCATAACTCCCATACGTAAGGATGAATACTGCGCCGAATGTCAGCTTTATGATGACGATAATACTCAATTGCTTAACCTATCGCTCTATGCAGGTTCAAGAGAAGAAGCCGAACGTATGTCCCGCTTCTACCGTGATCATTATGATACAATTTATGAAAAACTTCTTGCTTCATTCTCTGAAACTACAGAAGATTAACAAATACAGATGCTGCGGCAACTGTCATAAGTCCCGCAACTGCAACTGATAAACTGCTCATTGCGCCCTCTATTTCACCGATTTCAAGAGCCTTCGTTGTTCCGATTGCATGGGATGCCGTTCCTATCGCCAGTCCTTTTGCGACAGGATCTTTTATGCGGAACAGTTTAAGCACCCATTCAGCAATAATATTCCCTATAACGCCTGTTACTATTATAACAGCAACAGTAATTGTCTGTATCCCGCCGAACTCCGCGCTAATATCCATTCCAATTGCCGTCGTTATGGATTTCGGCAATAGTGTTACATATTGTTCATGAGTCAGTCCAAATAAGTATGACATAAGCAATATGCTGCCCATACTTGCAATTACGCCCGCCAGAATGCCTATTAATACCTCTTTTACATGCTTTTTTAACACGCTTATCTGTCTGTACAAAGGTATCGCAAGGCAAACAGTCGCAGGCGTTAAAAGATAACTTAAATATTTTGCGCCGGCATTATAGGTGTCATAACTAATATTAAATATCTTTATAACAAGTATCACAAAAATAATGGATATAAGAAGCGGATTAAACGCGGGCAGTTTTTTTCTGCATAATATTCCTATAAGATATCCTATTATACTTATAAATACTCCAAAAAACAGACTATCAGTCATTATCTCGTTCATGTACTTTTCCCTTTCTTTTATCAAACCACATAATAAGCTCTGTGGTCTTGCCTGTCACTGCCATTACTATCACCGTAACAAGCACTGTTATTACAGAAACAGGCAGAATAATCGATTTTAAATCGCTCCACGCAGTAACAAGTCCCACGCCACCCGGAATAAACATAAGAGGCATTATTTCAATCAAAAAATCCGATGTTTTTTCAATATGACAAAGTTTCACCACGTGAGCAGATAACAGAAGAAGCATAATTAAAAGTCCGTATATACTTGCCGGAACGGGTATAGGAAGGAAATAGTGCAGTATTTCACCTGCGAATGTCACTGAAAGTATTATTAAAAACTGATAAATATATTTCATTTTTCACATCCTCCCGCAATATTATTAGTATATCACAATATATTAATATAATCAACACCGCTTTCTTATCTTAAAATAAAAATGCTGTTCATTGAACAGCATTTTTACAAAATTTACTTAGTTTATTGTCAAATAATAGTCCTTATTATTATCTATTCGGTAATTCATATCTCCCGAGCTTATATTCGCTCTGTACATTCCCGCTTTTGTCTGCTCCGGCTTTTTATCAGCTCCATATGTAACATTCAGTTCCAGATCAGGTACTTCCGTACATTTAAGCGTCAGCTTATGCGGCTGTCCGTCATATGTGAACGACGGCAATCCGATCAATTCTATATGCACATTCCGCGGATTTACAAGCAAGCTGTATTTCTTTGTCTTTTTCTTGCCGGAAGCGTCTGTACATCTTATTTTTATGGACTTATAATACCCTGTTTTTGTCGGTGTTCCGACAATTGTACCGTCCGCATTAATCGTAAGTCCCTCCGGCCTCACTCCGCCGATAAACTCCCACGTATACGGCGCTGTTCCGCCCTGTCCTTCAAGCTGTACGTTATATCCGACTCCGCATTCTGCCCCCGGCAGCTTCGATTCGGTTACCACTATCGGCTGTGACGGTACTGACGGCGTTGGCGTGGGTTCTGTCGGCTTTGGTGTTGGTTCAGACGGTTTTGGCGTGGACGGAGTCACTGAATCGTCAAGCGGAATTTCCGCGTTAATTGTCTGTTTTTCATCTGTCCATAAGTTTTCCAACACAAGCGTACCTGTGATTTTATCGTCCGACTTCACATATGTACCGTTTTTAAATGACAAATACATATTATCTGTCAGCAACGGCGTTATTTCTGAAATCACATCAGTATCAACCGCAGCTGAATTAAGTCTCATTGTCGACAAAGCATTCTCTACAATAGCTTTCGCTTCATCATTCGTCTGCGTTTTTGCAGGCGGATTTTCAGGATCAGCATATTCCATTGAGAAATCTACATCCATTCTCGGCGGAAGTACCGTAATTGCAGTTTCCTCTCCCTGGTCGCGCGAATAATATCTCTCGACTATCTTTTTTACATAGCCTTCTTTCTCCGCAATTATTCTGTATGTACCCTCGACAACATCCCAGCCGTAATAACCTTTTTCATTTGTGTATACAGGATTGGACTGCGCATAATTTTCAGCATCCCAGTTCGCCCACGAACCGTCACTCTGCTGTTTTTGCAGCGTTACCTTTACTCCCTCAATCGGATTACCGTTTGGATCTGTGATAATTCCTGACGGATCTATCAGTATTTTTCCGTAGCCAACAAACCTTTCAAGTTCTTCACCGGATTTTGTTGTGACTTTAAGCTTTATATACAAAGAGTCTCCTGATGTTAAACTTTGAGACATTGCTCCGTAATACCCCGCATATTTGCCCTCCAAATATGGTGACATGTTATATTCAATACCGTTTATAACTGCTTGCGCAGAGCGAATATCGCTTTGTCCTACCCCCGCAAATTTAGCTCTTACAATTATACGGTCTCCGTAATATATAATTACGGGCTCCATTTCTCTGTACTGATGTCCTGAACCATATGTCGTGTAATGACAATCCTCAACATCAAGATTATCTTCCGAAGATGTATCCATTTTTCTTATGTATATACTATGTTCTCCTGATGAATATGACGCGCCGTCCTTATCCGTAACTACGGCTTTTATTTTCATTTTGTTTATTTCTCCGACAGCAGGTATGTAATTTTCAGGAACCGGAAATTCAGCTTTAAAAGATGTGCCGCCTTTATAATCCAGCGTATACAAAACATCTCCGTTTCCGTCTACAATCTGCACTCCAGCCATATCCGGTGCGCAGGTTCCAAATAAAGATATAGTATCTCCCGCAAGCACTGAATTTACACCGTTAAGCGATACAGCAGATCTGGATCGCAAGAGCAACGCTTTAATCCTGTCAACTGCAGAACCTGTATGTACGGACACCGACATACACATGAAGTCATTGAAGTCTTTTGTTGTTGAAAACGATATTGTTTTTGTAACGCTCTCTCCCGGAGCAAGGTTTGAAACAGAAACTTGTCTGCTGCCATTCAAGATGTTGATTTTATCCCAGCATTTATCATTCATAGAAAAGAACAAATCAAAATCCGCAGATGATGAACCTGTATTTGTAATATTCGCCGTATATGTCAGCGGCTCGCCGTTTATATAGCTTTTACGGTTTACGGAAGTCTTTATATCCAGACTCGTACCATTAGGAAATGAAAGACTGTCCTGAGCGCTATAATCGTTACTGCTATGCCACCTATTGTAACAGCAGTCTAAGGAAAAGGAAACATTAGGCAAAGAACGAACTTCATCATAAATCGCCTTATTATCTTTATATGCTAACGATGCTGTAGTGCCTAATAAATCAATATTTCTTTTTTCCGCTGATAAAATAAACGCGCTGTTTTTGAGCGGCGTTAAATCAGAAAGATTTCCCCAGTCAAATCGTATATAAGAAAGTTTATTAGGATTATTGCAAATCTGTTCAAAAATAATATCGCCGTTATTTTTTCCGTTTGTATATCCATCTACGCTTGTGCATTCAATATGCCTAACCTCTGTATTCTGCAATGGAGAGACATCGCTAAGCTCATCGCAATATCTAAATTCTATCTCACGCAAATTCGGCAATGAATTTCCTCGTTCTACTAAAGCCGCAAGCTGCTCATTCGTGCAATTCCACACCATTAAATCCTCTAAAGCCTCGGGATTTGCCAGATATTCTAACGCTTCTCCGTCAGCATACCACCACTGCGATAGCTTTGGAGACGAATTTACTAAACTGCACACTCCCGGTGCGCTGTGAGAAGCACTATCCCATACAATCAATTTTTTAAGCATCGAATAGTCAGGATTGCCGACAAATGGCTTATCGTATGCTCCGTCATTAAGCTGCAATTCTGTAACGCCAAGAGGCCCTACCCAGTCTAAATTGCTGATTTTGGAAGCTTCGCTCCACTGTCGGCTATTACCGATTTGTATATAAAGCTCATAATGCTCTAGTGAATTTTTGATTACGTTTGGATTGACGCTTCTGTCCACGCAGTCAAAAGAAGAATCGTCTAAGTCAGAATATCCTCCCTGTCCTGTATTATCAAAATACAAATAGTATTTTGCATTATCCGGATTATTTTGAAGCTTGTCCAAAAGTGCATCTATATTTTTTAGTTTATCTCTTGTCCAAGTATTGTCGTTTCTGGATCTAATATGTAACTGTCCGCCATCTCTTATTTGTATTTCTTCAAGTCCTGTAGCGTCAACAACTTTACCTCCCAAATAAATCCAAACATTATCAAGATTGCTTATCTCGGACTTTTGAACCATTCCGTCCCTGTTTGTATCAAAATTAAGCACCATATACTCTTTCAATACAGGATCAGGGAATTCAACCACATAATCGCCCCCTGCCGCCATAGGATTAACGGCGTTTTCCGCTGCGGCAATAATAGCTGTAGCGGAGCATGAAAGCGCCATTACCAACGCAATGACTGCTGATATTGTTTTTTTCATATAAATCCCTCCGTACAACATTTCGTTGTATCATATATAAAAATATTAGCATATTTCGGAGAAATTGTCAATATTCTTCACTATATTTTTTTGTTGTCATTCATAAGTCTATTTTCCTGACAAGTCCCTTATCACCTCACCGGCCGCTATTAGCCCGGCTACTGCCGGCACAAACGCCGTACTTCCCGGAATAATTCGTTTAGGCATCCCCTTTCTGTCACTCTGCATCTGTATTTCCTCAAACATACTATCAGGAGATATAGGAGTCTCTTTTGAATAAACCACCTTTAACGACTTAACTCCGCGTTTTTTCAGTTCACGCCGCATAGTTCTTGCCAAAGGACACACGCTTGTATCATAAATATCCGCAACATCAAATCCGGCCGCGTCAAGCTTGTTTCCCGCCCCCATACAACTTATAACAGGAATATTCTGCTTGTCTGCCCTCGTAATAATTTCAATCTTTCCTGTAACAGTATCAATCGCATCCACTATATATGAATATACACTAAAGTCAAATTCATCCGCATTGTCCGGCATATAAAAACACTTATGGGTGTTTACAACCACATCAGGATTTACAGACAGTGCTCGCTCTTTCATTACATCTACCTTATATCTGCCCACAGTATCCATAGTAGCTATGATTTGTCTGTTTAAATTTGTAACAGAAACTTTATCATCATCAAATATGTCTATAGTCCCAATTCCGCTTCTTACAAGCGCTTCAACCGTATAACCGCCGACTCCGCCGATACCAAACACCGCAACACGCGTATTATGCAGCTTATCCATACCTTCCTTGCCTAAAAGCATTTGTGTTCTTAAAAACAGTTCTGACATTTACTCATTCTCCCTTATTGCTATACAGAATTAATTATTTACACTTTCAACTTAACTCAATTCAAACAAAGAGGTTCTATACATAACTGCATAAAACCCATTTTGTTCAATATACTATTTTAATGACATGACACTTATCAGCTATTCATCTAATAGCCTTTTCCGGTACTATTCCGCTTTCAAAAACAGGACACATCATATCGCTCTCCCAACACATAATTTTAAAGTAATCATCAGATGTCAATTGGAGTTTAGTAGTGTACGGCAAGCTAACAGTATTATTTATCCCTGTATTAAACTCATTAATATACTTTTTAACATCCACGAGCGCGCCGTTTCCGTGGTATAGCGCAATATAAATATCAGCTCTTTTTGAATCAGACAATGTATTGCTAACATCAAATGATACCGTATAAGATCCGTCAACCATTTTACAAATAGTGTAGTTGTCAGCTGATATACTCGGCGTTCCAACACCTATAGTATAATCAAAGGAAGAAGTTTTGCCGAAAGTATTTCCTAAAACAGGCACTGCTTTTATTACAGTTGACTGCATTATTTCAATAGGCTTATCATATTTAATTCCGTTAATTTTCGGGTTGCTTCCATCCGTAGTATAATATATATCATAAAACGGATTGCTTTGTGTCAGTTCAACATCAATCTTGCCATCATAATTACCGCTCGGAAAGTTTGCCGTAACATACTCCAAATCCAGCTCGTAATTAAAACTTTTCTCCGCAACAACAGAATTACCATACTTTGCAGTAACTTTCAGATTTGCTGTGTCATCCAGCTCAATCGGTTCACTATACAAAATACCGCTTACAGCCGGATCCTTACCGTCAATGGTGTAATATAAATCATACGACGGAATATTGCAATCCAATTCTACATTAATAATATTATTATAGCTTCCTGATGAGTAATTTGATGTAATTTCCGCTTTAGGCAAAATATATGTAAAACTTTTTGATGTTACATATTGGCCTTTATATTTGGCCGTCACATCCACATCGGCAGTTTTATAAATATCTATGGGAGCAATTCTGTTTTCATATTCCCCTCTGACTCTTATCTCTAAATCAATATAATCCAAATCGCAGGAAAAAGTAATATTTTTAATAACATCCGTATATTCGCCCACCGGAATTGACGGTACTATCTCCGCCTGAGGAAGCGTATATTGAAACATTTGCACTTCGCTCCATTCGCCCTCATAACACGCAGCGGCTTTTACGCTTGTTGTATCATAAATTTCAACTTCTCCCATATATTTTACCGCGCCCTGATCTTCTTTTGTAGGATCGCCCCATCCGTTTGTAGTGTAATATATTTCATATGGTTTCAGACTGCTTGTCAAGCTCAAACGAAATGGTTTATCATAGCTGCCTGCCGGCACACTCGGAGTAATAACAGGAGAAATTCGGTATTCATAATTCAGCGGATCCCCAAATTCTCCGCCAACCTTTGCAGCAGCTGAAATAGTTGTATTTTTATAGACTGGGATTGCTCCTATGTATCGTGTACTGCCTTCCTGACGAGGATCACTGCCATCTGTAGTATAATATATTTCCGCGCCCGCCTCATCACTCGTAAGCTCAACAGACATCATTTCACTATATGTTCCCGATTCAACACTTGCCAAAACAGGATAATCTGCCAGATGATATTCAAGCTTATATGTTCTTCTCATATTCCTATTGTAACCGTTTTCAAGATAAGCAACTACCATAGTGTCCTTATCTGTTATAGAAATAGGTTCTGTGTAAAGTTCAAATCCCTCATCTTTTCCCACTACGCAGTAATACAGAGTGTACAAATTAAAATCCGGTTCTATCTTAAGCTCAAACGCCCCCTTGTGATTACCCGGATTATGGCTCAGAATAATAGCCATAGCATCATTAGTCTGTGTGTTCAAAATAGGATAATAATCATTTGAACCATAAATATCCATCTGCCATATGTAATTAATACGAGGATCAAGCTTTCTTATCATATCATAACTTTGAATTTCATCTGTTGTAACTTTCTCAGGTTCATCGCCTGATGTGTATCCGATTCCGGATGAACAATTTATACTTTCCGTATAATAACTGTTCTCAATCGTTCCTGTATTGCTGCCACAAATAACACCTTTATACTCTGTTTTGCTTCCCATATAGCCTGAACGATATGCAGACGCGTTAACATCCGCCACGCTGTAGCAATTCTTTACAGAACCCAAAGAACGTGCCGCTATACCTCCGGCATATGAATTTGCTGTAGCAAAAGTATTTGTAACTCCCGTTGCGCGGGCATATGAATACGCGCGGACAGTCCCCCTTGTATAACAATTCTCTATAATGCCTGACGAGTTATTTAATTCTACCAATCCGCCGGCATAGGATTGCGCGGTTGCGTCTGACGCCGAAAAATCTGTTCTCGCCTCTACAGAAGCGTCTACACTATAGCAACCGCTAATAATTCCACTGTTTGTCACAGCTATAACAGCTGAATATGTCATCTCCGTAAAATTTCCATCTCTCTTTTTTATAGAGTCCTGTATCATAGCTTTTATAAATCCAAGATTACGAACATACCCTGTATTTTCTTTGAACATACAACTTCTTAATCCCGTTATCGTATGTCCGCCGCCGTCATAACCGCCGCTGAAAGTGCTCACTGTATAATAATAAGATGATGTCATATCAATATCAGTTGTCTGTAAAAAATAACTGTCAGAATAATCTCTGATTTGATTCAGCTGTTCTGCTGTGGATATGAGATACGGAAATTCCTCTGTTCCGCTGCCGCCGTCAAAAACCGTATTGTCCGCAACTACT
>CAJTPP010000076.1:0-973 GCA_910578235.1 uncultured Clostridia bacterium
AGGCGGCGCTTTTTTACTTTGCCATATTTGCGGCTTTTACGTTGAAGGTTACTTACTGATACTGTATTGTCTTTTTGCAATAACGGTCAAAACAATGACTGATGCGCTTCGTTTGTCTATCTGTATATTTTATTGTCATTCCTCCGAAATTGGTTTTAATTTGTCCAAATCCATTCTAAAGCAGAGGAATGGAAACAGCATAAAAGAAAAACCGACAATTTGAGATTATTCTGCAAATTATCGTTTTTTTCTTTTGTTGCGTTGTTATAAGCTCTGCTTCTTTAAAGATATCTTTGTGCTCGTCTGCAAATAGGAAATAGTCGCATTAAAACTTTGATTTCTCGTAATTATAGGGCACGCTTGTGCCAACAACAACATCTTCAATCTTTTCTATTATTAGCCAATCGTCCATATTGCCTTGGTGTTCAAAAGCAAGCGGGGTTATTTCTTCAACATTTTCAAATTCTACTAAGCATAGACATTTCTTATGCCACCGTACTTTTTGCTTATCGGATAAGTTTAATTTGCTCTGATTAACCGCAAGAGTTTTTATAATATCCTCATCAGATAGTTTCACAAAATTTTGAACATTTTTTACAATAGCAGTTGCCGTTATTGAAGCGCTTCCTTTTTCCATAAAATACAGACGATCTCCCTTATAAACTCTGCTGTGAGGAATTTTTCTTCCTGCTGCTCCACGCGCAATCATTGTTTTTGTTCCCGCTAAAATCTTATCCAATACTTTTTCGCCTTTCTTGCCTATATTATCGCAATACACTAAATGCACCATTTTATTATCCTCCTAATATATAAAAAAATCTTCCCGCTTTTCTTGTATTATAATAGAAGAGAATTGTTTTGTATTGTAAAAAAGCGACATTACCGCAAAGAAAAATTTAACGCATCGTTAGGCGTCATAGAATGCTTCTGTTTAAAATCATTCAATAAATGAGCCTGGTCGAAATAACCGTAT
>CAJTPP010000076.1:1068-13093 GCA_910578235.1 uncultured Clostridia bacterium
GGGTGATATGCCCATATTTGTTTTGAAAATTCTTTCTAATGTTCTTTTTGATAATCCTGTGTAAGAAGATAGGTCTGATATTTTTATGTTACCGTTATTCTTAATAATAAAAAATAATCCGTTCATCATATTGGTATTAAGTTTATTTGTCTTTAACCTTTTCATAAGGATTTTTTCTGCTATTGCGATTTTATCCCTCAGAGAAAAACTATCAAATAAAATCAATTCAAGCTCCTTTTTCAATCCGTGGAATATATTGTCAATATCAATATGTAATTTATCATTATTTATCTGACAATCGGAAAATAATATGGCAGACCAAGCGTAAAAGCGTATGCCAAAAACGTCAATCTTATCGCTGTTGTTAATTATGCGTGAATGATAGGAATGCTTATCTAATGTGCAGAATTTTCCTGTATAAGTATTTTGAGTATAATTCACATTGAAGATAATATCCATACAGGTATCAGGAATAATGGGTCTGCATGACATATCGCAATTTTTTGTTTGATAAACCGTACCCCAAAAACACCTAATGTACGGTCTTAAAGCTATACATGGAGCAATTTCAGTATAGGCATTGCTTTTTGCATTAGGAAGCGCTGTTATGGGAGTATATATTGAATTTAACTCAAACATTACATTATCCTTTTTGAGATATTTTGAATTATATAAAGTATAACATAAACACATGTTTTTTTCAAGGCATATATCGCAAGGATCGCCTATCTAATATAAATACACGTACCGCCTAAAAATTAAACTTCCCCCTTGTTGGCATACAAACATTGTTTGCAAATTTCTTATTTCATGTTGGCACATCTCTTATTCTTCTTGTGATAGCAGCAGAAAAAATTATAAAAACGGCAGTAATGTTTATCTTCAATCTGTTGCTCAGATTACAGAAAAAAGTTACGCAACAGAAGAGCAAGAAAGAAACAGCGGATTTTAAAGACAACAAACTGGTCTTAATCAATTTAGACAGATAGTCCGAAAGTATGCAGCCATAACAGAATTAACGCCGATAATTGCAAATGAGCTTGTCAAGAAATTTATTGCCCGCGTTCCTTATAAATCGAGCGGACATAGTATGAGAAATATACAGAGTGTATTTGATTTTGCAGGTGAATTGTCCGTCAGAAAGAAGTTTATTCCTCCCGATAAAAGAAAGTTCCGCAGAAATATCTCTAATTCTGCGGAACATACTTCCTTATTAATTTTCGTCTTTAAAACGGTGTTTTTTACTGAAAGTTTATTTTGTGATTTCCACTGTTCTGGTGTCGCCGTCCCAGTTTACGGCAAGATCAAATGTTTCCATAACAAATCGAAGCGGTACCATGGTTCGGTTATTTTTTAACGTGGCGGGGACTTCAAGAGTAATTACCTCATCGTCAAAAAGAGCAGTATCGCTGTCAAGGAACAGTGTCATTTCATGACCGTCTTTGGTAATTGTTATCATCTGATTTTCACCGTCCCAGTTTACATCAGCCCCAAGAGTCTCGCTTATTCCGCGTACCGGTATCAGGGTGTATGTTTCTCCGTCTATGGTTTCAAGAAGCGGATACTGGTCGTCAAAGGCAAGCAGGTCTCCGTTAATGCGGATTTTTGCGCCTATGTAGTCAATATCATTGTGATAGTAGCGCAGTACATGCTCAATGTATTTTGCGTCTCCATAGGTTGGATAATTCCAGTTTGTGGCATATGCCGCAGCATTGCCAAGTTCGCTGAGCCAGTCATCGCCTTTAGCGTCAATAATCCTGTCAAGTACAGTTTGTCCAAAATTGTATGACTGAATCATCTTCATATAATCACAGTCGTATTTAATAAGCGACTGTGAAATCAGATATGCCGCAAATGGCACTGCTTTTTCGGGAACAAGTCTGTCCTCCAATGTCCATCGTTCTCCGGAGTAGTTTTGACCAAACTCGGCAAATGTTTTTTCAAGGGTGTACTCAATCTGCATAATGCCCCATGCGGGATACGAGCTTCCGTCCTCGCGGTAACTCAGGTTGCGTCCTGATGATTCCTGCATACATATGGCTGCAAGCAGATTTGGATCAACGCCATATTGATCACCTGCCTGCTTAAAAAGAGCCGAGTAGGATTTGACGGCGCTGTTAAGACGCTGGGTGCCTATAGGAACATTATCCATACTTGTGCCCCGATGGTCCGGAATAGCGCCTGCCGCAAACGCGGTCAGCGAGCTGACAGAAACTGCTGCCGCAATTATAAACGATATTATTTTTTTCACGTCCATCTCCTTTCCGCGGAAGGGCTTAGGCCTGTCCGCCGTATAGTATAGGCTTGTATATATGTATATACAGCTACATTATACACCTTTTTTCTCTGTTCGTCAATGTATGGTATTTCCTGCGTATAAAAGATAAAAAAATTACCCATACTAAGAAAAAATTATCAGGGAGGAATATTTTGTGAAGCAATATATTGAAATAATTGATGTTTTTGCCAGAGAAGTTATGGATTCCAGAGGAAATCCAACAGTAGAGGTGGAAGTGTATACTGAGAACGCATGCGGCAGAGCGATTGTTCCGTCGGGAGCGTCAACGGGGGTGTTTGAGGCAGTGGAGCTTCGTGACGGTGATAATAAGCGTTACGGAGGAAAAGGTGTGAAAAATGCCGTAAATAATGTTAATGAAAAAATAGCTGACACACTGATTGGAATGAATGTTCTTGATCAGCGTCCGATTGATATGAAAATGTGTGAAATGGACGGCACAGAAAACAAGTCTAATTTCGGCGCTAACGCAATACTCGGAGTGTCTTTGGCAGTGGCGAGAGCGGCGGCCGCAAGTCTTGACATACCGCTCTTTCAGTATATCGGCGGTGTGAATGCTCATGTGCTGCCTGTGCCTATGATGAATATTTTAAACGGCGGCGCTCATGCGAATAATAATGTGGATATACAGGAGTTTATGATTATGCCGTTTGGAGCGAAGTCATTCAGACAAGGTCTGAGATGGTGCAGCGAGGTGTTCCATGAATTGAAAAAGGTGCTTGCCGAGATGGGCAACACAACTGCCGTAGGTGACGAGGGCGGCTTTGCTCCGAATTTAGAGACCGATGAAAAGGCATTGGAGGTTATAGTGAATGCGATCGGACGGGCGGGATATGAGCCTGGTGAGGATTTTAAAATTGCAATAGACGCGGCATCGTCCGAATGGGCGCAGGAGGACGGAACATATCTTCTGCCGAAATCAAAGGAAAAAAAGACTGCTGAGGAATTGGTGGAATACTGGGATGATTTGTGCAAGAAATATCCTATATTCTCTATTGAGGACGGTCTTAGCGAGGAGGATTGGGACGGCTGGGAACTGCTTACAGACAGACTCGGAAGCAAAATTCAGCTTGTAGGAGACGATTTGTTTGTTACAAATCCGAGACGGCTTGAAAGAGGAATACGGGCGGGGGTAGCCAACTCAATTCTCGTAAAAGTAAATCAGATAGGAACGCTTTCCGAAACGCTTGACGCGGTTGAGATGGCGCATAAGAACGGATATACCGCGGTGATTTCGCATAGAAGCGGAGAAACTGAGGATACCACAATAGCGGATATTGCAGTCGCGGTAAACAGCGGACAGATAAAAACAGGCGCTCCGAGCAGAACAGACAGAGTGGCAAAATATAATCAGCTTTTGAGAATAGAGGAAGAATTGTGCTTTGCGGCTGAATACGGAGAAAAATAACAAAATTCTGAAAAAGGTGTTGACATCTCGGAAATGGTGTTGTATAATTATCTCGAGTTATAAAAGGGAGTAGTTCGCGCAGCATGCGTTGGATGAGTCGTCAGTACGGAGCAATCCCGTTCATTCAGTAAGCAACGAGACTTTTATTACACTTTTGAGGTGTAGTAAAAGTCTCTTATTTTGTGCGATAATATTTCCGCGGAAGAAAAAGGAGAAGGATAAATATGAACGTATTTTTGATGATTGTATTTTTGGTGTTAGGCTTTGTGCTGCTTGTAAAAGGAGCGGATTTCTTTGTCGACGGCGCGTGTGATCTGTCGGACAGACTTAAAATACCGGCATATGTGGTGGGACTTACTGTGGTGGCGTTTGGGACAAGTTTGCCTGAAGCGGCGGTGAGTATTACAGCGTCATTGCAGCACAGCAATGAGATTGCGATAGGTAATGTGATTGGATCCAATATGTTTAACACGCTGGTTGTACTTGGCGCAAGCGCGCTGTTTTCGCCTATCGTTGTGAAAAGTAATCTGTTAAAAAAAGATTTTCCATTTTGTATTATTATAACGGTGGTAATGCTTATACTTATGCTTACGATGGGCGGCGGACAGATTGCTCTTACGAGAATAGATGGCATCATACTTCTTGTAATTTTCGCGGTGTTTATGATTATGTCTATAGCTGGCGCAAAAAAAGCGGCTCCAATGATGGCGGAAACAGTTGAAACAAAAAATGTGCCGCTGTGGAAAAGCATATTGTTTATTGTGGTAGGAGCTGCGGGAGTTATTCTTGGCGGACAGCTGACGGTAACAGGAGCGAAATCGCTTGCTGAATTTGCGGGACTCAGTGAAAAGGTTATTGCGCTTACGGTTGTGGCAATAGGCACGTCTCTTCCCGAGCTTGTGACATCCATAGTAGCGTCCCGTAAGGATCAGAATGATATAGCTGTCGGTAACGCGATAGGCTCAAATATTTTTAATATTCTGTTTATACTTGGTATTTCAGCGACAATAGGAACGATTACGACTGACATAAAAGCGGTGATAGACGCGTGCGCGCTGATTGGAATTGTTGGACTGACATATGTATTCGCATTGGCAAAAAAGAGTATCAACCGTGTTGAGGGGGGTATAATGATACTTGTTTATATTGCATATACCGTGTATTTGCTTATGAGATAAATATTATTTCAGTATATTAATTAAAAGGGCAAGTGCCATTATGGTGAACGAATAATTTTGTGATAAAAAAATTGGGGTAAAATGATATTGATTTGTGTATTGTACTTTGTTCACTATATGTTATAAGGAAATCAATTAAAAATCGGCGGGACATCCACAGTCCTGCCGGTTTTATGGTGCGGGTGTTCTTACAGAACTTATCGAAAAACATAATAAAATCAAGTGGTTTAACATTCCAAAACCGCAAGGCAATATGCAATATAATTAAAATTTATATTTCTTTATTGCAAGAATGGCTTCTTTTATTAATGATAACTGATTTTGACTCATACCTGTTACATCACTTTTTATATTTTGCAAAAAGATATTTGTGTTGTCAGAAGCTAAATCCTCGACAAAAGTATCAATAGACACATCTAATGCTTTTGCAATTTTTATTATCATATCAAAATGTGGTGTATGTATACCTCTTTCAAGCCTTGAAATGTGTTTTTGTGATATACCCGTCATATCTGCAAGCTGCTCTTGTGTCAATTTTTTTGCTGTTCTGTATTTCTGTATTCTTTGTCCTATATCTTTTAAAATACTTTCTTTTTCAAAATCCATATTTGTAACCTCTAAATTAAAATACTATTATGGAATTATTATACATAATTATTTATATCAACAAAACAGTTATCAATCTAATTTTTTTAAAGTGTTTATATTATCTCTTAATAATTCAAGTTGTTTTGCACTCATACCGCGTATCTCATTTAATATCTCTTGTAAATTACTTTCATTATTACTGTCATCAAAATCAGCTATTAATTTGTCGACTGATATATTTAAAGCTTGTGTAATAGATACGACTGTATCAAAAAATAATCTATGTTTGCCAGCTTCTACTTCTGATAGATAAGTTTGCGATGAATTGATACGGTCTGCCAATTCATCTTGAGTTAGTTTATTTTCTAAACGATATTTTTGTATTCTGTTTCCGACAATGCGAAAATCTATCGGATTATTCATATTTTTATCTTTCATTTCTTATACTATGTTTTTTTATTATTTCAATATTATCTTTCAACATTTCAAGTTGGGGTCTATTCATATCCGCCATCTCTGCAATAATTGTATTGATTATTGCAGAATTAGAATGTTCGTCTATATTTTCGGTAAATGCGTCAATAGGAACATTAACAGCTTTAGCAATCATCATTATAGTAATAAACAGTGAACTATGATAACCGCCCTCAATTCTTGAAATATGCTTTTGAGTAAGTCCGATTTTTTCTGCAACTTCTTCTTGTGATAAACCAGCTTTTTTACGATAATATCGTATTCTGTCACCGATTTGAATATTAACCAAATCTTTTTTATCTGCTTTGCTCATAAAAACTACTTCCTTAAAAAACTATTACAATTATTATAAAATATTTTACAAACAATTATAACTTTATACAAACAGCATAATACTGTAAGTTTGTGGTATTTGTTTCTTATATTATTACATTTGTATGGAGTAATAAGCTTTTATTATTACTTAATTGTAGTAATTGGCATTAGTTAATAAAGGAAGAACAACTAATGCAATATATGAGGGGTCGGTTAAACCGGCTCAACGCGAGGGCGAATGACCATATACCGTAATGCAAACCTACGGTTTTTTATTGTCACTATTTACAAAAAAAATGCATTGTGTTATAATGAAATTGCGACAATTATAATCTCTATTTATAATACTAAGAAAAACAGTTTGCGAGTTTTGCAAAAAACGCGTAGACTTTGTTTATCATTTACTGTTTTTTTTAGTATTCCAGTAATTATAGATGTGTCGCAGCATTAAAGCAAAGTACAGCGTTTTTATGTGCGTTGCTTTAATGAAGCGGCGCACTTTTTTATTGCTAAATATATTTACAATAGATTTAAAGTATGCTATAATATGTGTGCTACACATATATTTATTAGTTTCGGTGTACGTTAGTAAAAAACGTATGCTTTGATTGTCATACCGAGACTAATAATGTGTAGCAACATTAAAATCTTAGCTGCGTTTTTATGTGCGTAGCTTCGATTGATGCGGCGCACTTTTTTATTTTAGTAATAAATAAGAAACGCAATAAAATTGAATATATATTTATGAGGACGGCTATTCACAGAAAACAAAAAAAGGCTTATAGCCCTTTTATTTTAATGCATTAATAAGTTGTTGAACTAATTTCTTATTATCTTCAGATAAACTGGACCAATCATTAAAAAGTGTTTTCAATTCTGGATTAATAACCATTGTATCAATCTTGTTATCATAGTCAAAAAATTGTGATAAAGTTATGCCAAAACCTTTACATAATGCCTCTAATGTAGTAAAACTTGGTGTTGTATTTCTTCTGAATATATTTGATACAGTTCCACGAGCTAAACCTGCTGCTTTAGCTGTACGATAATCAGACCAACCGTATTCTTTTTGTAGATTTCGCAATCTTTCTAATATATCTATAGAAACCCACCTACCTTACCATAATGTATATTTATTATACCCATATTTTCTTAAAAAAAATAGATACAATACGTGAACTTATATAGACTTTGTTTGATGTCTATGAATATCATAAAAGGAGCTTTATAAAATGAATGAAAATATCAAAATTGACAGGTATTTTAAGAAAGAACGCCGCTGTCTTGCTGAATTGTTAGAAATTACTCCGGCACATTATAGGAACGTGGAATTGATAAATAACGCGTTTCCTATATCGTATTTTAATCCATTATTGTATTCTAACAGATGTAATACCCTTTATGATTTATTACATTTTTCACCGTATGAGATTTTGGATATTGAGGGTGTGGGTGAATGTTCTCTTAAAAAGAGTGTTAAATGGATTATTGATTATTGCAAAAATAATGAAAATAAAATGTCCGCTTCTGTCACTTCTCCCGATCTTGAAACAGAGCGAATGTTTATGATATTAGACAGTATACTCAACAAAGAGCATTTACCGAAATTTATTATCAGTGATGAAGAAGCGGAATATATCAACCGTTTTGAAGCGGCTGCAGAGGTTCTTCCGTATGAGTTACTTTACGAATTGTTGAGTAATGCGTCTGAACTGATTGATATTGAAGATGTATTATTGCATTTTTTTGACAAAGAACAGTACATACAAAGACTATGTATCATCTAAACGTATATATCATTTTTTTAAGATATACAGCGATACATTTAATGATAAATGCAGTTTCTTACTCCGTTTACCGAAAAAAACTACTATCAATGAATTATTGGATAAGTTAACTGATAAAGAATTTTCAAACTTCAAAACATTATATTCTATTTATTCTTTTTATAAATGGTTTAATACTATTGATATAGAAAAAATGACTGAGGAAATGTTTATTGGCAGTAAAATAAATGAAAGGCAATACGATATTTTACAAAAACGGGCAAATGATGTCACACTTGAAATAATATGCCGTCAATATAATATTACGACAGAACGTGTAAGATAAATAGAAATGAAATCAATTACTCTGTTTAGAATTAACAAAGCAGTATCACCATATTATTTTATCAGACTAATTTATGTAATAAATAATCGTCATAATCTTGCCTATGTGGATTTGGAACGCTTTATAGATGAAGAACATTTAAAAATACTTTGGTATATTATTTGTAAATTGAAATTTATCGAGCAGGCAAAAATTGTCTGCTCTTTTTAGATGAAAATTTTGAAAAACGATTGACAAAACCCTATTTAATAGGGTATAATAATATTGAAATAAGGTGATACTATTTGAAAAGAAAATTTGTTATGATGCCTGTTTTTGATAAACAATGGCGGGATATGGGGCTTGATGATAACGACTTACAAAGTCTGCAAGCCGAATTGTTAAATAATCCGCAAATAGGAAATGTTATTAAAGGCACAGGTAAATTACGAAAAATGCGGTTTGCCAAACAGAGGTAAAAGCGGTTCCAGCCGCGTATTGTATGTTGATTTTGTTTTAGCGGAAACGATTTATTTAATTTTCGCATATCCTAAAAATGAAAAGGATAATTTGACCGATGAAGAACGAAATAACATTAAAAAACTAATTGATAAACTGGAACAAAGTTTATAGGAGGTGTTTTTTGTGAAAGTTTATGACGGAATTATGCAGGGCTTGGAAGAAGCGATTGCATACAACGAGGGAAAAATCAAAGCAAGAACAAATACAATGTCTATTGAGCCTGTTCCCAATTTTGAGGCGACAGAAATTAAAAGCATACGGAACGAACTTGGAATGACGCAGGTTTTATTTGCCGGATTTATGGGCGTTTCCACAAAAACGGTTGAGGCTTGGGAAGCCGGAAGAAATATGCCGGACGGCCCTGCAAGGAGAATACTTGCAATGTTAAAGGTAGACCCTGCACTTCCCCAAAGATTAAATATTATAGCTAAATAAAATCTAATACGGATTTTGAGAGTAACCATAAAACGGTTACTCTTTTTCTTTACCTAAAATTTTATGAAAGGACGGATTTTATGAAAAACATTGATAATGAAATACAAGCGGCACAGACAAAAATTGAACAGCTAACCCACCGACAAGACCGCCTTGTTTCAAAGCTGAAAGTTGAGGAACGCAAGAAACGGACAAGGCGGTTAATTGAGCGAGGGGCAATTTTGGAAAGCGTAATCGAAAATAGCGTGGACTTTTCAAATGAGCAGATACAAACATTATTGATTGAGATTTTTTCAAGCGAATTTGCAAGGGCGAAAGTTAAGGAAATGCGAGGTCAGACCGAGAACAGCGAAAATCCCTTGCTATGTCAAGGGCGCACTTATACACAGTAAACGGTGCGTTGCGTACTCCGTAGGCTCTTGCAGAGGGCAGATGAAAACAAAATTTGTTTTCATTCGCAGGGAAAAGGCATTTTCCCCGCACCCCTTTTGCGTACTTGATTTTTAGTGTCAAATCGAGTTTGACACTAAAAATACAAGTGTAAATTATATATCACAGCTTGAATTTGTAGACATTTAGTGATATAATAAATCGCACATACAAATCGAAAGTTGTAGAAAGGAAAAATCATGGAAATTAGATTCAAAGAATACTATGAAAAGCTCCTAAAGCAATTGTCCCTTGATTTCAACTGTACCCTGGCAGATTTACAGACGAAGGAGAATATCATCACATTCTCGGCACTGAATGAGGGGAGAAGAAGCTACAGTCCTGGTAAACCATTCCTGCAAATGGTAACACTTGGAGCGAATACTGTAATTATGGCAGATGAATGCTTACATGGGTTTCTGTACGATTGGAGCAAAAACGTGGAAGGACACCGACTGTTTGAATTTGATAATCTCATGAAACTAAATGGAGAATTGAAGAAGTATGGCTATCAGATGAATCCAACACATCACATGTTCTTACCTTGCTGTAATATCAATGTAGAAGAACACTGCCAAGTGAAGTGGCTTTACGACAGTGAGATTAGACCATTCTACGGTGATCCACGGTTTCCGAATGCGATTGCCTTTCCTACACCATGTCCTGTACGACCCGATAGAATTGTTGTAGTTGCACACGATGGGGACACCATCATGGGTATGGCAGGCTGTTCGGAAGATGCATCGCATTGGCAACAGATTGGAATTGATGTTCTCCCGGATTACCGTTCAAGGGGAATTGGCTCCTATCTTGTGACTCTGTTGAAGAACAAAATTATTGATATGGGTGACATTCCATTCTACGGCACCGCTGCTGCGAACATTCAGTCACAAAACATCGCTAATAACAGCGGATTTAAGCCTGCTTGGGTGGAAACCGAAGCGATAAAGATTGAAGAAGGAAACTGACAACTTCCAATTTGCTGAAAAGTTAAAACTTAATACCACAATCCAGAGCAATCGAAAGGTTGCTCTTTTTTGTTGCCTGAAAGGAGGTTTTACTATCGCAATCTATCATTGCAGTATAAAAATAATCAGCAGGGGCAAGGGCAAATCCGCTGTTGCCGCAGCCGCATACCGAAGCGGCGAAAAGCTGACAAATCAATATGACGGTATCGTTCACGACTACACAAGAAAAAGCGGAATTACACATACCGAAATTCTGTTACCCTCACACGCCCCGCCTGAATTTTCAGACCGTTCTACATTGTGGAACTCGGTAGAGAAAATCGAGAAATCTAAAAACTCACAGCTTGCAAGGGAAATTGAAATTGCTATCCCGAAAGAGTTATCAGACGAACAGCAAATTGAACTTGTACGGCAATATGTAAACGATAACTTTGTATCTGTCGGAATGTGCGCCGATTTTGCTATTCACGATAAAAAAGACGGAAACCCACACGCTCATATTATGTTGACTATGCGACCTCTTGAACAAGACGGAACGTGGGGCGCAAAATCTAAAAAGGAATACATCACAGATAAAAACGGCGAGCGTGTCAAACTGAAAAACGGAAATTTCAAGACAAAGAAAGTCAATACGGTTGATTGGAACGAGCAGGACAAAGCGGAATTGTGGCGGTCAAGCTGGGCGGAGCTCGCAAATAAATATTTAGAGCAAAACGCTATTTCCGAACGCATAGACCACCGCTCTTTTGCACGACAAGGGATTGACAAAATCCCCTCAATACATTTAGGAGTTGCCGCAAGTCAAATGGAGCGCAAGGGCATTGAAACCGAGCGAGGTAATATAAACCGTGAAATTTCATTGACAAATAAAATCCTTGCTGAAATCAAGGCGAAAATCAATAGCCTTAAAAAGTGGATTGAGAAAATCACCGCTGAAAAATCTGCGCCTGTCAAAGCTGAAAACATTATTGAATTGCTTAATCGGCGGTCAGGTGGAGGTCTTACCCATTGGCAGAAATTGAGGGACTTAAAAGCCGTATCAAAAGCGGTTGTCTATTTACAGAACAACAACATTTTCACCATTCCGCAGCTTGATGAAAAGATAAACGGATTGAGAGATGATTATTACACCGTCAGACGAAATTTGAAGAAAACCGAAAACAGATTGTCGGTCTTATCCGAAAAGCTGAAGCAAGCGGAAATCTATCGCAAATGCCGCCCTGTTTACAAGGAATATTTATCACAGAAGCCGAAGAAAAAAGAAGATTTTTACAACGCCCACATCGCCGACTTGATTTTATACAATGCGGCGGTTAAATTT
>CAJTPP010000077.1:0-10258 GCA_910578235.1 uncultured Clostridia bacterium
TCTATTAGAAGTATTATCTATCAACATATCCATAGTGACACCCAATGCCCTTGCAATATTATAATATTTATCTAAGCGACCAGCAGCTTTGCCTGTTTCAATTTTAGACAAGTAATTTTTACTGATGTCTGCTTTTTCAGCAATTTCTTCTTGCGTTTTATTAAGATCAAGTCGATATTGCTGTATATGTTTCCCAATTACAGTATAATCAAAATCCAAGCAGATCACCACCTTTACTAAAAACTACTTTATTAAAGTATAACATATTTTTTTACCTCTTAAAACAACCGTTCGTTTGTATTAGTATAACTATCGGATTATATAATTATGAAAGGAAGATGTAAAATGAAGAAAAATGGAGTAATCGCAGTATTATTAACTTGTGTATTATGTCTTTTTTCAGGCTGTTCATTAACACAGCCTGTACCGCCCAAGGAGCCGTCGCATACCATATCGCCGACAACCGTTCCCACAGATCCGCCTGTTTCGGAATTGACCGTGCATTTCCTTGACGTCGGACAGGCTGACGCAATCATACTTCGATGCGAGGATGACACAATGATTATTGACGGCGGAAACACCGCGGACAGCAGTAAAATTATCGCCTATCTGAAAAAATTAAATGTCCCGCATATAGACTACATGATATGCACACACGCTCACGAGGATCATGTCGGCGGTTTGTCCGCTCCGCTTTCCGTAATGCCCGTCGGGGGTGTCTATGCCCCCAAGGCTGAGTCGGACAGCAGGGCATATCAGACTTTTAAGCAAAAAGTCGCCGCCCAAAACTCAGAAATAATGCATCCTGTAAATTATGAACTGCTCGGTATAGGCAGCGCAAAAGCGGAAATACTCGCCTCTCCCAATTCCGACAATCTCAACAATACGTCCATTATTGTGAAAGTGACTCACAAAAATAACTCCTTCCTCTTCACGGGAGACGCGGAAACAGAGGAGGAACAACTTCTCACAGGCAAAAACTTTCTGAATTCGGATGTTCTGAAAGTGGCTCATCACGGCTCGGACACTTCAACATCTTATTCATTTCTGCGCGAGGTCATGCCCGAATACGCGGTCATATCAGTCGGGAAAAACAATCAGTACGGACACCCCTCCGAAGCGGTTTTGAGCCGTTTAAGGGACGCGGGGGCGCAGATGTACAGGACGGATTTACAAGGCGATATAATTATGAAAAGCGACGGCGACACCATAACCGTCACCACATCAAAAAATGAAGACATACAAACCAACGAAACCGCGCCCGAATATGACGCGGGAATATACATAGGAAACAGACGGTCAAAAAAATTCCACAGGACAGACTGCAATACTTTACCGTCAGAAAAAAACCGTATTGAATTTATAAACAGATCGGACGCCGTAAACGAGGGTTATACGCCCTGCGGAAACTGCCGTCCGTAAACATGGAGGTATTTATTATGACTTATTGGATTACTTTGATTTTATCACTTATTATACTTTTGCCGCTTGCATTTTATCTATGGAAAAAGAAAATAAAAGACGGCAATAAGAAAAAAGAAGCTTGTCCCTTTTGTACCGCGCTCCTCTTCGCGTTTTTGTGCGCGACCGTTATTTTAAGCGTGGATATTCCGAACGCTATTAACGGCGGCGAAACTATATATGTGAACGAGCTGCCGACATATGTATATTTCGGACAGCTTTCACATATTGTCACGGATAACGACGAACTGCGCCGTTTAAAATGCTTTAACTGGAACGAATACGAAAAATACGGAAATTACCGCATACGCTATACAAAGCTTACTAAATTTGTTCTTGACATAGAAAAACTCGACTAAAAACAAATGAATACCGCCATAGCCATGCTATGACGGTATTCAAAAATCGCTGTTTTATCAGTGTCAGTTTTCCTCGATATGAATAAGCATCTGCTCGATAATTTTCTTCACGTGATCGTCGTCAATCGAATAAAAGGAATTTTTCCCCTCCCTGCGCGACTTGATAAGTCTCGCCTGTTTGAGCGTTTTCAGCTGATGACTGATCGCTGACTGACTCATAGACAGCACATTCGCTATATCATACACGCACAGCTCTTTATCAAAAAGCGCCCATAAAATTCGTATTCTTGTATTATCACCGAAAATTTTAAACATCTCCGACAAACGAGTCGTTGTCTCGTCATCGGGAATTTCATTTTTGATCCTGTTCACAATCTGAGGATTGTACTGACACGAGCTGCACTTATCCATTCCGAGTCACTCCATTCATATGCTCATATATTCATATATATTATACCCGTTTAATCGGCTTTTGTCAAACCCGTTTCAAAAAATCAGATGAAAATTTATAAAAATCAGAATTAATACTTTGTTTATCCCCTTTTACATGGTAAATATGATAAAATACAATAAAATATTTGTACACGAAAGGAGACTTATTATATGAAGAAAAATAGAATTTTACCCGCGCTGCTTGCCGCCGTAATGCTGTCAGCCTCGGCAAACGCGCTTGCGGCGGAGGCGGACGTAAGCCTGAAAACGGGCGATTATACCGAGTCGGCCGCTGAAACGCAAAAGCTTATAGACGCGCGCCCCGATATCCAGCGTCCTATGGAGAAGCTCGGACGCGGTGCGGTCGCTATCAGAATGGACGGCTATACATACCTGTCATGGCGGTGGCTCGGCACAGAAAGCGCGGACACGCAATTTAATGTATATCGCGGCAGCGAACTTATTACCGCCAAACCTATCAGCAATACAAATTTTGTTGATATAGAAAACAAACAGTCAAGCTCTTATGTAATTACACCTGTTATGAATGGCATTGAGCAGACGGACAAGGCTGAAACAGTTGATATATGGGATAACAATTATATGGATATTCCCATTCAGCGTCCGGACGGCGGCGAGGTAAACGGCGAACAATACACATACTCGCCCGGAGACGCGTCCGTCGGTGATCTTGACGGCGACGGCGAATACGAAATTATCCTGAAATGGGATCCGTCAAACGCTAAAGACACCGCCCAAAAAGGTTTTACAGGCGAATGTATTATAGACGCGTATAAAATGGACGGTACGCGCTTGTGGCGCGTCAATATGGGGCCGAACATACGCGCGGGACAGCATGACACGCAGTTCATGGTGTACGACTATGACGGAGACGGCAAGGCTGAGATGGCGTGCCGCACAGCGGACGGCACAACGGCCGGCGACGGTACCGTAATCGGAGACGGGAGCAAAAACTACGCCGCGGAAAACGATGGCAAAAACCTGACAGGCCCACTGTATCTGACTGTATTCAAAGGCGGGGACGGCAGTGTAATCGACACTGTAGAGTACGATCCGCAGATCACAGGCACAACGGCCAAGGGCGAAAAGTGGGACATCACATCATGGGGTGACGGCTGGGGTAACCGTTCGGAAAGATACCTTGCGGCTGTCGCATATCTTGACGGCAAAAGACCGAGCATGGTATTCGCGAGAGGTTATTACACAGGCGCGGAAGACGATACAAAGACAGGCGGCAGAACCGTAATAGCGGCATATGATCTCGTAAACGGCAAAATAGAAAAAAAGTGGCGTTTCGATACAATGGATTACAACAACAAGTACATAGGTCAGGGCAATCACTCAATGAGCGCCGCCGATGTTGATTATGACGGCTGCGACGAGCTTATTTACGGCTCGCTCGCAATTGACAATGACGGCAAACCCATGTACTCGACAGGTCTCGGCCACGGCGACGCCCAGCACGTGGGCGATCTCGATCCGTCAAGGCCGGGACTCGAGGTGTATTCATGTCATGAGGACAGCAATTCCGATTATGGCTATGAAATGCGCGACGCGCGGACAGGCGAAATCCTCTACGGTGAAAAAACAAGCAATGACAACGGACGCGCCGCGTCCGCCGACATTGACCCCGACTACAAAGGCTGCGAGGGCTGGTCAGCCGCGGGCGTGCTTACCGCCGCGGACGGCACTGTTATTTCAACAAAATATACAATGCCCGCAAACTTCCTCTGCTGGTGGGACGACGATCTCGGACGTGAAATTCAAAACGATATTTATATAAGCAAATGGCATGGGGATAAAAACAAGGTTAAGACTATATTTACCGCTTCAGACTGTACGGCGGTCAACGGCACAAAGGCTAATCCGTCTCTCACAGCCGATCTTTTCGGCGACTGGCGCGAGGAGGTTATGTACCCGCTCAAAGACTACAGCGCCCTGAGAATTTACACGACAACAACACCGACAGCATACAAAATACCGACTCTTATGCACGACATTCAGTACAGAATGCATGTGGCATATCAGAACGACTGCTACAATCAGCCGACACAGTTAAGCTACTATCTCGGTTACGACACAGAAACAATTCCCGTGCCTCAGATCACAGTAAGCGGCGAAAAAAATCCTGATCTCGCAAAAAAGTCATGGAGCATAAATAATGTGTACAGCGGCGAGAAAGCCGAGCTTGTTATCGGCACTCCAACCGCGCTTATAAACGGTGTTCCGAAGCGCATGGATAACGACAGCACAGACGTTACTCCGTACCTTGACGAAAATGACAGAACCCTTGTTCCGCTCCGTTTCATTGCCGAAGCGTTCGGCGCTGAGGTTGAATGGCTGCCGGAATATCAGTCGATTGACATTATTGACAAGGATAATAATTATGTTTCAATGAAAATCGGCGAGCAAAGCTATGAAATCGGAAAATTTATCGGCATGACAGCACATCTGACAGGCACCTATAAGCAGGTTGAAAAATATGCCGATAAAATGATGGATACCGCTCCTGTTATTAAAAATGACCGCACTATGGTACCGCTTTGGGCTATAGGCGAGGCCCTCGGGAAAAATGTTTACTATGAGGACGGCTACATTCTTATAAGCGATCTTGAACAGAATACGTCTGACGCAAATATCCGCTTATCAGTTATCAAGGCCGCTCCTGTCCCCGCAAAAATTGAGGTTAAACCGATCAGTCAAGGCAAAAAATTCTATCCAAACCAGCTTGATATATACGCTGTTGACGCAAGCGATAATGACGGTAATATTGAAGCGGGAGCGGTTGATCTTGAAATGGGTACCCGCTGGTCGGCGCACGGCCCAAACACGCTGACACTTGATCTCGGAAGTGTGCGGACAGTATCCGGAGTATCTATCGCTATGTGGAAAGGTCATGAAAGAATTTATCCGTTCAGCATTGAATATTCTGCTGACGAAAAAACATGGACGACAGCTCTTCCCAAAACTCAGAACAGCGGAGAAACAGAGGATTTTGAACAATATGACTTCTCCTCTCCTGTTGAAGCAAGATATATCCGCTACAGCGGCGACGGTGCAACCGATCCTAAAAAGAATTACTGCCACATCAGCGAAATTGCTGTACTGGGTACAAAATAAAAGCATGACTTTATGCAAATAATCCGAAAAGAATATTTGTAACAGATAAAATAACAGACCTGAAAATTCAGGTCTGTTATTTATTCCATCTTAAATTCATTAAATTCTTATAATTTTCTCTGAAAGTATCATGGCAAGTCGTATACTCAACAATATTTTTCCGCGTCCGATCGGCGCATAATATATCCAAGCGCTATCTGACAAAAACATATTTTTATTTACATATTGCATTTACTCTATTCATCAAATAAAATCGCTTATATAAATCTATTCTATTGTAAGCTGGCCTTGAACTGACGTTCTTTTCAAAAAGCTCCTTTGCGCGCCCTGCGTTATAATATCTGTTTCCTTTACATCACCAAGCAAAAGCGGCGAATTCGGATTATGGAATTTATAGTTTTCAAACGCCTTTACGGGATTTTTATTTGCATAACAATATTTACAGCCGTTAAGACAAGTATCATACGCGCCTATATCACGGCTTTCAATACAGCCGCATCCCTGACGCATACCCTTGTGTTTAAGCGTCTTAAATTCAACTCCGTTTGCCTCTCCCAAAATATCAAGAGTCGTACATCCCGACTTGTGAATACCGTATTGTGAAAAATCACCGTTTGTACCGCAGGTTTGTATATACATTCCATTCTTTGCCGCAATACCGCCTAAAATTTCAGCAATCACACACATGTCCTCTGTTCCAAACGGAATGATCTCCGGCATATTAGACTGAAGTTTTTTATACATTTCCACAAAGCTGAAAATGCAGCGGTCAATATAAGGAGCCAGTTTTGCGGCCATATATTCAAAAGTCTTTTTATGCACATCAATCGTGTATTTTTCTGTTAAAAGCACAGGATCATAACGCCACGAAACACGCTTTTTACCGACAATTTCAGAAAGTTTAATCAGCGTTTCAATACTTTCGTCAATATCCGGAACACCGGGTTCTATATCTTTTCCATAGGCTGTTATAGTATAATGAAAATATGTATTAAACTTATCGGTAATGGTTTTTATATCATTCAAAACAGGCTTGTAGTTTTTTGAGCAAAACACAACACAATCCACCTTATCGAGCGTCAGCTCGTAACGGTTAATCTTATTCGGAAACAAGGGATTACGCGTAAAAACATACCCTTCCTTAAACCGTTTTAAAAGCCATTTTGTATAATATTGCACACTGTCGGTTCTGCCGCCCGTGTTAATAATCATTACCTTTCCTCCTTATCGTATAAAGTGTAAAATCATACAGTCCTATACAGTAATATAACTGTCTTATAACATGATCAGGACATACATTTCAGATATTCCGGAATATATTCTGTTTGACAAGAAATCACTTCTCTGTTTTATAATCCTCTTTAATCATTTTGTAGGCTTACTAAGCTCATTACCGTTCCACAAATACACCGTATGTCTTGCGCTAACCCCATACTGCGCGGACAATGTTTCCTTACTGTACGCGGCCATATTAACAGACTTATTTACCGTGCCTGTCATATTACCGTTAGCGTCATACATAACAATAATAATACTAATGTTTTTTGCAAAACCCGTATTATTGTTCATCTCAGCAGTAACAGTATTGTTTTCATCCTTTACTGAAATACCATAATGAACATCATTCTCCGAGCGGCTGTTTTGTGAATTTTTAAATATCCCTACAGTCGGTATAGCTTTTCCGTCAAAATCAAACAGCGTTGTATTTTCCACAACATTCGCATCCGCCCTATCGTCGCTCTCACGTATTGCCCAGCCCGACAACGACTCATTCGGATTTTTAACGTCCTCTACATGTATCATGCACGGATCCCAGTATAAAAATCCGAGGCATCTTCCGTCTTCCACGCTTTTTAATCCGTTTGTCAGTTCCGCTATAAAACCGGCGTGTCCTTCAGGCGTAGGAGGATACTTATCTTTATACACGTCAGCGTCTATGAGCTGACCGCCGTAACCGTTCTTTTTCGTATCGTTCCAGTTAAAACCCGTTTCCATGATAAGGATATCCTTATCGTATTTCTGTGAAATTTCATTGCAGAAATCCACACAGCTCTGAACGGAATTGCCTGTCCATGCGGGATAATATGATGCCCCTATAACATCATATTTCACCCCTCTTTTTTCAAGCTCGTCAAAGAAATAATCAAACTTATTGATCTTTGAACCATCGTCAAGGTGAATTACCACCCTTGACTCAGGTGACACGGCCTTTACGGCGTCATAGCCCGCATTTATAATCTGAACCAGCCCGTCCCAGTCGGCAGGACATTTAATATCTTTCTTCTCATCCTTGTCATCACCAAACACAAGTTCAAATCTGTCACGATTCATATTGGCGTCATACGTGTTGCAAAACGGAAAGAGCATACCGCCGCGAATTTCATTTCCGAGTGAAACATACTCCGGAACAGTGCCCTGATTTTTCAGCTTTGTCATTACGTCAAAGGTATATTCGTATACAATTTCCGCAAGAGTGTCTTTAATCTCCGTCCTTTGCGCGTCAGTCATGGAATTAAGAAACGACGCGTCCTTTATATCATATCCAAGCTCATCCTTAATTTGCTTTACCCATTCGGACGGTATTATCTGCCGTGAACCGTTAGACCAGTAATCGGAATAATTGAATGTAAACTGTATCCCCATGCCCGCTTTCTTAGCCCGCCTTGCAAGTTTGAGACAATCATTTTCGTCCTGAAATCCTTCGGGCAAATAATATACTCCGTCTCCGGTGCCCTTGCCTGTCGTATTGCTCAGTCGTATACGCGCCATATTAACGCCGTTTTGCGCGAGAAAGTCAAACGGGTCAACCTTATTCCCGTCAGCATCCTTATATTCTCCTCCGAGACTCTCTATATAATTTACTTCCGTCATATCACCGCCTGTGATAAAGTAATTTTCCTTTGATTTTGTAAGCTTTGCGTCTGAAAGAACTATTTTACTTTTTCCGCTTGTCTTTACTCCGACAACCAGCTTTCCGTTCAATGTGCCTATTCCCTTTACAGTTACAACAATCTGTTCATCGTCTGTCTTTGGAATAACAGTGCGTGATATTGTGTAATCGTCCGAATAACCGTACACATACGCGTCAACGTCTACAGCATTATTCACACATTTTACAGTCAAATCGTAATAACCGTTTTCAATGTCTGTAATTTCATACTCTCTGTTTTCCGTCACTATTCCGCTGAGACTATCAACACTCCGCGCGTATGCAGCAGTCTGAAACAATGCCGCGGCGGCAAAAATAATCAGCAGTTTTTTCATATTATATCTCCTCCCTGTCCGACAAATAAACTTATAGTTTTTTCTTTTTAAATTTTTCCTTCGCATATTCATACGCCTCGTCAATATACGGCTTTAACCGCTCAAATGTCTGATCAGAGGGATTTAAAACGCATATCCAGCTCATCCATGCGTACACAGGATGAGGAAGAATACAATCCAGAGAGAAAAAATCATAATCCATATCAACAACGCCGCCTTTTTTCGGACGCTTCGGAATGTCTTTGAATAATTTAACAAAAGTATTTCTCCGAACCCCAAGATTGACGCGGTAAATCTGATCCCTGTCAAGCATTGAGCTTTTATCATTATCACCGTCTTTTTCTTTCACGGTCAGTATATATACTCCCCTCTTTAACGCTCGGTCAGGATTATAAAAAATCCCTTTTTCTCCCCAGCTTTCTGTCAGAACCGCTCCTTCAAAATTATCCAGACAGTATTTCAGTATAAGATCAGACCTCATAATTATTTTCCTTTTCCGACAGTTTATTGAAATAGTTTTTTACTTCTTACAGCGAACATAAACGTGGTACAGCACGCCGCTGTCACATCGCTTATAGGCTCTGCCATAAGCAGTCCCCATACCCCCATATTTGCTGCACGTGGCAGAATAAGCGCAAGCGGAAACAGCAGTATCACCTTTCTCAGGCATGCGAGAAACATTGATATTTTTGCCTCTCCAAGCGCCAGAAAAGTTTGCTGGCACGCGCTCTGCGCGCCCATAATAGCCATTCCCGCAAGAAACAGACGAGTTGTGCCGACGCCTATGCTGACAAGTTCAGCGTCATTTGTAAACAGTCCGATAAACACTTCGGGGAATATTTCAACAAAAGCTATAGCCACTGCCGAAAATCCGAGACTGACAGCAAACAACAGCTTAAACGTCTGCTTTACCCTATCACTGCGTCCCGCTCCGAAATTATATCCTATTACCGGCTGCGCGCCCTGTGCAAATCCCTGCATCGGCATCCATATAAGCTGCATAAGACTGAACAATATTGACATAAGAGCGACATACAAATCATTGCCATATTTCAGCATACCATTATTGAACGTAAGCTGTATAAGACATTCTGTCGCCTGCATTATAAAAGGAGAAATCCCAAGCGATAATATTGATATAATTATGTCTTTATCTGGAATAAGATTTTTCAGTCTGATTTTCAGAATAGTTCTGCCGCCTGTAAGAAATATCACCACCCAAAGACACGAGACTGCCTGCGAAATAACGGTCGCCAAAGCCGCTCCTTTTACGCCCATACCAAACACATATATAAAAATCGGATCAAGAATTATATTGAGCACCGCTCCTATACAAACAGTCACCATACTCGTCTTTGAAAATCCCTGATTTGTTATAAACATGTTGAGTCCGAGCGCAAGCTGCACAAATACTGTTCCCGCAAGATAAATTGTTATGTAGTCCGAGGCGTACGGCAATGTCGCCTCGCTTGCGCCGAATTTCATAAGAATAAAATCCTTTGTAAGCATAAATACCACAAACAATATCACCGAAAAAATTATAAGCAGCATAGTACTGTTGCCCAGATACTTTTCTGCCCGCTCTTTATCTTTAGCTCCCA
>CAJTPP010000077.1:10268-12704 GCA_910578235.1 uncultured Clostridia bacterium
TACTGACCGCCGCTCTTGACGCGCCGCCCGCTCCGGCAAGCATAGCAAAGGCGGATACAAGCAGTATTATCGGGAACGTCACACCGAGACCCGCCAAAGACAAAGAGCCTGTATCGGGAATACGCCCCACATACATACGGTCTACTATATTATATAAAAGATTTACAAGCTGCGCGAGCACTGCGGGTATTGCCAGCTTAAACAACAGACCGGCTATAGGCTCAGCTTCCAAACGATTACTTTTTTCCACAAATATCACCTCTGTATAATAATAACATATTTTCTTCATTCATACAATATTTACCGCCTACAAAATTTCTTTGAGCGTCTTCATAACCCCCTCATCCTCATTTGACGGAGCAATGTTTTTTGCTATTCTCTTTATATCTTCATGAGCATTTTCCATAGCATAACTTTCTCCGCAGTTCTGAAGCAGTTCATAGTCATTCATATAATCACCGAAAGCCGCGCATTCTTCTTTTTTTATTCCGTATAAGTCCTGTATAACCTTTATCGCACTGCCCTTATTGACATTCGCGTTAATAACATCAACCCAACTCTCGGCCGACAGTACAGCTTTCAGTTCATCGCTTATACCGTGAAGAAGCGGCATTATCCCTTTATCCGCGTTTTTATAACTGTACGCGGCAAATTTTAGCACGTTTGCCGTGTCTATTATTTCATCAATACTGTCAATTATCTCAAGACGCGCGTTATAAGGTCTCACATCATCAATCACTTCATCGGGAGCATTTTCCATATACGCTGTATTTTCACAGCCCAGAACAGGATAAACACCCCCATTTCCGCGCAGCCGATCAAGCACGTCACGCACATGACAGGGCTTTATAGGATTTATATGGAGCGTTTTTCCTTTTTCCATAATAACCCCGCCGTTTTCCGCTATAAAAATCATTTCATCCGCCACAGGCTCAAACACTTTTAAAAGACTGTAATACTGCCTTCCGCTTGCCACAACAAATTTCACATCAGCATGATTTTCTATAAATTCAAAAAAACCCCTCGGAAGCTCGTGTCTGCTGTTCAGAAGCGTTCCATCCATATCAAATGCCACAAGTTTTATTTTCATCTGCATAATTATCACCAATGACTCCTTTCAACGAGGATTAAAAAATACCTCCTATGCGATATACTTATTATATACCGCATAGGAGGTATTGTAAACATTAATTTACTTTTCATTTTTAATTTTAATTATGTACTCTGTTCCCCAGTCAAAAGAATTTTCCTGCATTTGCGCGTCAATGCCGCTTTTCTTTATCATTTTCACCGCTCGTTTTACAGTATTTTTAAAAACGCGCATATCCTTGACGGCTTTAATATCTGTCTCCCCTTCAGGCTTGCTCTTATGCGATTTCATTCCCCGTATAAGCTCCTCGGTCTGTGTGACGTTCAAATTATCACGACATACAATTTTTACCGCCTCAAGCTGTTTGTCCTCATCGGGTAGAAGCAGCAGCGCCCTCGCATGGCGTTCGGTAAGGTCATAATCGCGTATCATTTTTTTCACTATCGGCGGTAATCGGAGCAGACGCATTTTATTCGCTACAGACGCCTGACTTTTTCCTACGCGCAAAGCAAGCTCATTTTGTGTCATTCCCTGTTCTCTGATAAGATTTTTATAGCTTTCCGCAATTTCAAAAAAGGATAAATCCTCCCGCTGCAAATTTTCAAGCAGTGCGAGAATCGCCGATTTGTCATTATCCGCTTCAATCACTACAGCGGGAATTTCCTCAAGCCCCGCCATCTGCGAAGCGCGGAAGCGTCTCTCCCCCGCTATAAGCTCATACTCGCCGCCATGTCTGCGTACCGTTATGGGCTGTATGATACCGTATTCCATTATGGAATTTTTTAGCTCCTCCATAGCGGCAGGATCAAAATATCTCCTTGGCTGATTTGGATTAGGCGCTATCATGTAAAGCGGAAGGGATACAATTTTCAGCTTGTCCTCCTGCGGCAGCTTCTTCTTTAAAATACTTATCATTGCTGTATTTCTCCTATATTGATAAATTATCGTCCGCGAATATTTATTATAATGCTCTATTTTTTCCAATGGCAAAACCTTTGTTTCTGCCGGACAATAATTTCACTTATCCGTTCTTTGACAAAATAAAAGAGTAAACAAGCGATAATGCGCATTGATGAATACACATGATGTAATGCATTATCGCTATTTACCCTCGGTGGTGGAAGGTGTAAGACAATTTTGGGGGTAGAACAGGGCCTTGGGGAAACCCTGTTTGAAATGTACCATTTTGATACTGTTCTGTCTTACATTTACTATTATAGCATATTTTTTCCAGTTGGCAAGCTTTTTCGTCTGCCATATTTCGACATAATTTTACATTATTTTTTTATTTTGTCATATTGTAACAGCTTCCGATAGGAGTTTTTGTCGCAATACCCGCTTTCCTC
>CAJTPP010000078.1:0-217 GCA_910578235.1 uncultured Clostridia bacterium
ATTGAAGAAAGTTATAAGGAGATTTGTTCTCTTGTAAATGCCGGACAGCTTTTTACGGATGACTGTTATAACGAGATAGCAAAAAGCTGGAACAAACAATCGGTTGTAAAAGCTCTTTGCCTCCATGTCGCTCATGACTGTAATTTAAGATGTAAATATTGCTTTGCGGATACCGGTGAATTTCATGGCGGAAGAAGTCTTATGAACGCTGAAATCG
>CAJTPP010000078.1:263-6486 GCA_910578235.1 uncultured Clostridia bacterium
GCCAGCCGTCACAATATAGAAATTGATTATTTTGGCGGCGAACCGACTTTGAATTTTAGCGTTGTAAAGGAAATTACAGAGTATGCTAAGGAACAGGCAAAAATACACGACAAAAATTTTCGTTTTACCCTTACAACGAACGGACTGCTTTTAAATGACGAAATAAAAGACTATCTCAATGAAAACATGAGCAATGTTGTTTTGAGCATTGACGGAACAAAAGAAACAAATGACAGAGTTCGTTACCGCGTAGACGGAAGCGGTTCATATGACACGATAGTTCCTAAATTTCAGGCAATTGCAGAAAGCCGCAATCAAGATAATTATTATGTGCGAGGGACATTTACGGCGTATAATGTTGAATTTGCTGATGATGTTATTCACCTTGCGGATCTTGGGTTCAAGCAGACAAGTGTGGAACCTGTAGTAGCGCCGGAAACCGAGGATTACGCTCTTACAAATGAGCATGTCGAGACAGTGCTCAAAGAGTATGACAAACTTACTAATGAATATATAAAACGCTATAATGAGGGCAGGGGGTTTAATTTCTTCCATTTCATGGTGGATCTTGATCAGGGGCCTTGCGCCATAAAGCGTCTGTCAGGCTGCGGAGCCGGACATGAATATCTTGCGGTTGCGCCGAACGGGGATATTTACCCGTGTCATCAGTTTGTCGGCAATACTGATTTTATTATGGGCAATGTTAATGAGGGCAAAATAAATAATGATATAAAGATGACATTTGAGCGTTCTAATGTATATACAAAGGAAAAATGTAAAAACTGCTTTGCAAAATTTTATTGCAGCGGCGGATGCAGTGCGAATGCGTATAATTTTAACGGTGATATTAATAAGCCTTACGAGTTGGCATGTGAATTTGAAAAAAAGCGTCTTGAATGCGCGATTGCCATTGAGGCTTATAAAAAATTAAATTAAGTTTAAAAGGAGGAAAAAATATGATACACAAAGGATTTAAAATGAAATTATATGAGGGTATGGAGAAAGAATATGAAAAAAGGCATAACGAGCTTTGGCCTGAAATGAAGGATATGATTCATGAGCACGGCGGTAAAAATTATTCCATATATCTGGATAAGGAAACTCTTACGCTTTACGGTTATATTGAGATTGAGGATGAGGAACTTTGGGCTAAAGGCGCTGATACAGCTATAAACAGAAAATGGTGGGATTTTATGGCTGATATCATGGAAACAAATCCTGATAACAGTCCCGTGTCTGAGGATCTTGATTTATTATTTCATCTTGACTGATTTTTGAATATTTTTCAAAATAAGGGAAATAATAAGTTTTGACCTCACAAATACATTTGTGCCGGTTTGAAACCGGTTAGAACCCCCTTATTTGTAAGAGAACGGCTTTGCCGTTCTCTTTTTACTGTCAGAAGATATTAAAAAACCGCTTGACAAAGCTGATAAATGGTGTTAAAATACTAATCAGAGCAATGATGAAGACAGTAGCTCCGGTAAAACCATAAGAGAGAGAATGTCGTGGGCTGAAAGCATTCTTTGGCGGACCGGAAGTGAATACCACTTCGGAGCTGTATACTGAACGGATATATCTTATTAAGTATACCGTATGCCTTACGAAACAAGGTCTAAACTAAGTGACAATGCTTTTTGCATTGTAATTAGGGTGGAACCGTGCGAATTTTGCACCCCTAAAGTGATGGAAATGCTCCATGCTTTAGGGGTGTTTTTAGTTTTATATTTAATTAAAGGAAAGGACTAATGAACAATGGAAATGAATGAACTGCAAACACTGAGACATTCAGCCTCGCATGTGCTCGCACAGGCTGTAAAACGACTGTATCCGGACGCAAAGCTGGCGATCGGCCCTGCTATAGATGCAGGATTTTATTATGATTTTGATACTGAGCATACCTTTACAAGAGAAGATCTGGACGCGATTGAAAAGGAAATGAAGAAAATCGCAAAGGAAAATTTGAAGATCGAGCGCTTTGAGCTTCCGCGTAATGAGGCGTTAGAACTTATGAGAGATGAGCCGTATAAAACTGAGCTTATAAATGATTTGCCTGAGGATGAAGCGATATCGTTCTACAGACAGGGGGATTTTACAGATTTATGCGCGGGACCTCATGTGAATTATACAAGCAAGGTGAAAGCGTTTAAGCTTCTTAGCGCGACGGGCGCATATTGGCGTGGAGACGAAAAGAACAAGATGCTTCAGCGCATTTACGGCACAGCTTTTCCTAATAAAACAGAGCTTGAGGAACATCTTGAACAGCTTGAAGAAGCAAAGAAACGTGATCACAACAAGCTGGGACGTGATTTGGAATTATTTACGACCGTTGACTATATCGGTCAGGGACTTCCTATAATGCTTCCGAAGGGAGCGAGAATAATACAGCTGTTGCAGCGCTGGGTTGAGGATGAGGAGCAAAAGCGCGGTTGGATGCTTACAAAAACTCCGTTTATGGCGAAAAGTGATCTTTACAAGATATCAGGACACTGGGATCATTATAAAGACGGAATGTTTGTGCTGGGAGATGAAGATAAGGAGAAAGAAGTATTCGCGCTGCGTCCTATGACATGCCCGTTCCAGTATCAGGCATTTTTGAATCGTGGACGCTCATACCGAGATCTGCCTATGAGACTGGCGGAAACTTCCACTCTTTTCAGAAATGAAGCGTCGGGTGAAATGCATGGACTTATAAGAGTGCGCCAATTTACTATTTCAGAAGGACATCTTATGTGTACTCCGCAGCAGCTTGAGGGCGAGTTTAAAAATTGTCTTGAACTGACCAATTATATGCTTGAAACACTTGGTCTCAAAGAAGATATTTCATATAGATTTTCGCAGTGGGATCCTGATAACCGTGAAAAGTATATAGGTACAGAGGAACAGTGGAACGAGGCGCAGAGCGTTATGAAAACTATTCTTGACGATTTGAATATACCGTATGAAATCGGTATAGGAGAGGCGGCGTTTTACGGACCAAAACTTGATATTCAGATAAAAAATGTACACGGCAAGGAAGACACGCTTGTAACAATTCAAATAGATCAGATGCTCGCCGAGAAATTTGATATGGAATATGTGGATAAGGACGGAGCAAAGAAAAATCCGTATATTATCCATAGAACATCAATCGGTTGCTATGAAAGGACGCTTGCGCTGCTTATAGAGAAATATGCGGGCGCTTTTCCAACGTGGCTTGCTCCTGTACAAATAAAACTTATGCCAATTGCTGACAGACATCTGGATTATGTGTATGAGCTGAAGCGAAAACTTGAAGCAAACGGTATTATACGTGTTGAGGTTGACGACAGAAGTGAAAAGCTTGGCTATAAACTGCGGGAGGCTCAGCTTGAAAAAATACCATATATGCTTGTTGTGGGTGATAAAGATATTGAAGCGGGAACAGTGTCTGTACGTTCAAGAAAAGAAGGCGATCAAGGCGCAATGAATGTTGATGACTGCATAGCTATGATCAGGGAAGAAATAGACTCAAAAAGAAGATAAGTAACGAAAATTTACTCCCCGGCATAATATAAAATGTCGGGGAGGGATTTTTATGAGACTTGGTTTATCATATTCAACAGGAAACGTAAGAAAGACTTTAGTAGTATGCGTATTGTTTGTATTGTGTCTTTTTTTGTTTTTTTTAATGCTTTCAGGATTAAAACCCGCCTTTGTTTCGTATTCAAAAACCTATGCTAATAATATGATAAACAGGGTGGTTAATGATGCTGTAAACAAAGTGTTTTCGGAAGACTCGTATAATAATATGTCAGCATTTCGTGACAGCAGTGAAAATAATATTAAGGCGATTGAGACTGATACAGCTAAAATCAACCGACTGAAAGCTGACATTAATACGTCAATACAGGATATGATTAGCACATGTGAAACTGAGACGGTTAAGGTTCCTCTTGGAAGCGCTCTGAACAGTTATTTCTTTGCGGGGCTCGGTCCTGAAATCCCGGTCAGAATATGTCCTGTCAGTATAGTAAAGACTGATATTGACGAGGAGTTTAACGATGCGGGCATAAATCAGGTGCATCATAAATTGTATCTTAATGTTTCTGTTGAGATGGCCTTTGCCGGTGTTGCGTTTACGCAGACAGAAACAATTGATACAAAAGTACTTCTGACAGAAACTGTTATTGTCGGAGACACGCCGAAATACTACGGCAGCGGTAATGTAAGCGCTGAAATGAAATAGAAAGGATTTTGATTGATGAGCGATATTGAGAAACGTATTGAAGAATTGACCAAAGAACTTAATTATCATACCCATAAATATTATATTGAGGACGCTCCTGAAATTACGGATTTTGAATTTGATAAAATGCTTGTTGAGCTTGAGCGGCTTGAGGAAAAATATCCCGAGTTCAAGAAAAGTAACTCACCGACTGCCAGGGTGGGAGGGGAAGCTGTAAGCAGTTTTGAACAGGTACATCATGATGTGCCTATGCTGAGTCAGCAGAAGGCATTTTCAAAAGAGGAAATACTCGATTTTGACAGACGCGTAAGAGCTGTCGTGCCAAACGTGTCATATGTGGTGGAACAAAAAATAGACGGCTTATCTGTTTCATTGGAATATGCTGACGGAGAATTTGTACGCGGTTCAACGCGGGGTGACGGCATAACAGGCGAAGATGTGACGGAAAATTTAAAAACAATAAGAACCGTACCGCTGTCTTTAAAGGATAAAATACCATATTTAGAGGTTAGGGGAGAGGTGTTTTTATCAAGAGATAATTTTCAAAAAATAAATGATATTATGGAGGCAACGGGACAGCAGCTTTTTGCAAATCCGAGAAATGCCGCGGCAGGCTCTTTGAGACAGCTTGATCCAAAGATTGCGTCTCAAAGAAATCTGGATATATTCGTATTTAATATTCAGCAAATCCGGGGAGTTGATATATTAACGCATACCCAAGGGCTGGAATTTCTTAAAGAACAGGGTTTTAAGACTATTTTAGACAAGAGTACCTATGACACTATTGATAAGGCGTATGAGCGTATTATGGAGATCGGTGAGGAACGGGGCAAACTGTATTTTGATATTGACGGCGCGGTTATAAAAATAAATAATCTTGCAGCGCGTGATATTCTTGGTGACACGTCAAAATTCCCGCGATGGTCTATAGCTTATAAATATCCGGCAGAAAAGAAAACGACGGTAATTCAGGACATAAAGGTGCAGGTGGGAAGAACAGGAGCGATAACGCCGCTTGCAATACTTGACACAGTTCATATCGCAGGTACGAATGTTTCCAGGGCCACACTGCATAATCTTGACTTTATACGTGAAAAGGATATAAGAATAGGCGATACTGTTGTTATACAAAAGGCGGGAGATATTATACCAGCGGTTGTCGAGGTTATAAAGGAAAAACGTACAGGTCATGAGAAGGAATTTGAAATGCCGCAAAATTGTCTGGAATGCGGTGCGCCTATTGTTCGCGAAGAGGGTGAAGCAGTATATAGATGTACAGGAGTAAACTGTCCGGCTCAGCGCTTCAGAAATATAATACATTTTGTGTCGCGTACCGCAATGGATGTGGATGGTCTCGGACCGTCAGTAATTGAACAGATGCTTAACCGAAATCTGATAGAAACCGCCGCGGATTTATATTATGTACAAACGGAAGATATTGAAGATATGGACAAGATGGGAAAAAAATCAGCATCTAATCTTGTAAACGCTCTTGAGAAATCTAAATCCAATCCGCTTTATAGGCTTATCAACGCATTCGGTATACGTCTTATAGGCGAGAAAGCGGCAAAGGTACTTGCAGCGAAGTATAAGACGCTTGATAATCTTATAAAAGCTGATAGAACAGAATTAACCGCTTTAGAGGATATCGGTGAAAAAATGGCAGATTCCATTATTAGATTTTTTGCTCAGGAACAGACAAAACAGTTTATAAAACGGCTTGAGGATGCGGGTGTGAACTGTGTTGACAATAGTGAAAATACTATTGTTGACAAGCGTTTTGAAGGTATGACGTTCGTTTTGACCGGAACTTTAGCGAATTTTAAACGCAGTGACGCGGGAAAAATTATAGAAAACTATGGAGGAAAAACATCGTCAAGCGTTTCAAAAAAAACCACATATGTGCTTGCGGGAGCGGAAGCGGGAAGTAAGCTTGATAAAGCTCAAAGTCTCGGTATTACAGTGATAAGCGAAGCGGAATTTGAGGAGATGATTAAATGATAGAACAGATGGCTA
>CAJTPP010000078.1:6500-7753 GCA_910578235.1 uncultured Clostridia bacterium
GCTATTGATATGAAGGATGAGCTTATAGCTATAAGAAATCAGCTTCATACTACTCCTGAAACAGATTTTGCCGAGGTTAAGACAGCCTTATTTATCAGAAAGAAACTTGATGAATATAATATTCCGTATACAGTATCCGCAAAAACAGGAACAGTTGCAATTATTGAGGGTAAAAAGTCGGACAAGACAGTTCTTTTGCGGGCAGATATTGACGGATTGCCTATAAATGATGAGAGTCAATTTAAAGTAAAATCAGAACGTGACGGATATATGCATGCTTGCGGACATGATATCCATACTGCCTGTCTTATCGGCGCGGCAAAAATACTGAATAATATCAGGGACAGGCTTAACGGAAATGTCAAACTGGTTTTTCAGCCGGCAGAAGAGGGAAATGGCGGAGCTTTACCTATGATAGAGGAAGGTATACTGGAAAATCCTCATGTAGACGGAGCGTTTGCGCTGCATGTGGAGCCTCTGGAGCAAACAGGTAATATACAGATTAAAGACGGTCCAATTATGGCATCGCCGGATGATTTTGAAATTATTATTCACGGTATCGGGGGACACGGCGCTTATCCTGAAAAAAGTGTAAATCCTCTGTCAGTATGCTCGGAAATACTAAAGCAGTATCACAATATTTCAAAAAAATACGATCTTCCGTGTGTGGTCACAATCTGTTCAATAAACGGCGGAAGCTGCCGTAACGCAATTCCGGATACCGCTGTAATGACAGGCACGGCGCGCTCAATTGATCCGTCAACAAGAAAAGAATTAATTAAGCTGCTTGAAAAGATTGCAACTCAAGTATCAGAAAATTACAGAGCATCTGTGGAATTTAATTTTAATGTGCTGTTTCCTCCTGTTATTAATAATCCGTCAATGAATGATATAGTTCGTCAGAGTGCGGATAAGCTTAATTGTGTTAATAATATTGTAACGCTTGACAGACCTTCGATGGCAGGAGATGATTTTGCTTATTTTGGAGAACATGTGCCCTCCGCTTATTTTAAGCTGGGAGTAGGAAATGTAAAAAAAGGTGCTGTATATTCGATACACAGTCCTAAATTTTTTGCGGATGAAGACGCCTTTTCTATAGGAAGCGCTATAATGGCTCAGATAGCAGTTGAGTTTTTAGAATGCTTTAATGAGTAATAAGTTGAAAAGTATGTTGTTATGTAAACCGCAGTGTTTAAACGAGGAAAAAATGATGGATATTGCAGTTGTAGATTGCAGAGCAGATAATGAAACGG
>CAJTPP010000078.1:7784-12541 GCA_910578235.1 uncultured Clostridia bacterium
GGATCACGGTTATTCCCACAGTTAAAGTGGAGGGGCTATATGACGCTGTCGCGACTCATGCGGATATGCAGATACATTGCCTGGAAAACGGCAGATTTATATGCGCTCCGGAGGTGTTTGAGCATTATAAAAAGCAATTGCCGGACGATATTTGCATTGCGAAGGGAAAAAGTGCCGTGGGAGCAAAATATCCGGAGGATGTCCTTTACAATGCGGCCGTTTTACGTGATTATGTAATTTGTAACGCTCGTTATACAGAGTCTGAAATTCTTTCACAATACAGCACTTTAAAAAAAATAATTATAAACGTGAAGCAGGGATACAGCAAATGCAATATATGCATAGTAAACGGACATGCTGTTATAACTTCTGATAAAGGAATTGAAAAAAGCTTAAAAAACATCGGTGATATTGATGTGCTTACTATAGATGCCGGACATATAAAATTGCGTGGAATGCCCTATGGATTTATCGGAGGAGCAACCGGTCTTATCAGAAAGAATATTCTTGCTGTAAATGGTGATCTGTATACGCATCCTGACGGGAAGATAATAGAACATTTTTGTAAAGCGCACAATGTGGAAATTACTGTATTGAAATCAGGTATATTGACAGATATAGGCTCTGTTATTACAAATATAACTATGTAATTATATAATAATTAAAAGGAGAGAAAAACAATTATGAATATTAAGTATGTAACCGCGGTGGTATTATCCGCAATAATGGCAGTATCCGTACTGAGCGGATGCGAAGGTCAAAAAGTGAAAAATGGAAAAAATGAAATAACAAAATCTGATGAAAATAATACTGCGGCAAATGCGCAAAATAAAATTTCGGATTTTACAGCGAAAGATTTAGATGGAAATATCGTCACAAATGATATTTTCTATGAAAAAGATCTAACAGTTGTAAATGTGTGGGGAACATTTTGCGGACCTTGTATAGCTGAAATGCCCGAACTTGGAGAATGGGCGCGCACCTTGCCTGACAATGTACAGATAGTTGGACTTATTGCGGACATAGAAGGTGAGAATGATATAGAACATATTAATGCCGCGAAGGATATTACATCAAAAGCGAATGCTGATTTTTTGCAAATTATTGCTAACAGTGATTTTACTGATTTAATGAATGATATTGTTGGAGTTCCGACAACCTTATTTATTGATAAAAACGGAAATTATACAGGAAAACCTATTGTAGGAGCTGATGTTGAAGCGTATAAAAGTTTTGTGGAGAAGTATATTAATGAGTAGTCGTAAGATAAAAAGGATAGTGCAATACTGCGCATTGATATTAGCAGTAATATGTCTTATTTACGGTGCCGCCAGGGAAGAGGTTGTTATGGTATTAAATAAGGCGGCAAATATATGCTTGGAATGTATAGGATTGGGATAAGGAATGAGGCTTAAAATGAAAATTACAAATTCTTTAAAGCGTAAATTAATTCAGATTGCAGCATTTGGATTTAGCAATAGTCATATTTCTAATTTTGGCAAAGGGAAGCTGTATACCGGATCATGGAAAAATTTCTGCAATCCCGGACTGAACTGTTATTCCTGTCCGGCCGCTTCGTTTGCCTGCCCTATTGGCGCAATGCAGGCGGTTTCGGGTTCGGCAAAGTATAATTTCAGCTTTTATGTGACAGGTTTTTTGCTTGCGCTTGGAATATTATTCGGACGCCTCATATGCGGATGGATATGTCCTTTCGGATTAATTCAAGAGATTATACATAAAATTCCATCGCCAAAATTAAAGCTTTGGAAAGGATTTAATTTAATTAAATATATCATCTTAATAGTTTTTGTAATACTAATGCCGGTTATTGCCGTAAATTATATGGGTATGGGACAGCCCGCTTTCTGTCAGTATATTTGCCCGGCAGGCACTCTTGAAGGTGGGATATCGCTTTTAACGACACATCCCGAGCTTCGTCAAACAATCGGCGCACTGTTTGGTCTTAAAGCAGCTATACTTGTATTAACATTAATTGGTTGTGTTTTCATATACAGATTTTTTTGTAAAATGATATGTCCTTTAGGCGCAATTTATGGATTGCTTAACAAAATAAGCATGTACCATATTGAAATTGATGATGATAAATGCACGGAATGCGGCAGATGTGCCAAAGTATGTAAAATGGATGTTGATCCTGCGAAAAATCCAAATTCAGCGGAATGTATCAGATGTGGTAAGTGCGCAGAGTCTTGCCCATCAAGGGCCATACATATGGGGTTTGTTAAAACAAATCGTAGTAAAACATAAACTTTTTATAAATTTTAAACAATGTATATTGACTTGCGCAATATGAGAAGCTAAAATGTAAAAAGAATTTTTTTTACATTTTAAGGAGGTTATCATTATGAGATTAAAGAAAGCTGTTGCGCTACTGTTAACAGCGGCAATGCTGTCGTCATCGTCAGTTGTGTTTGCCAGCGATAAAAAAGTAACACGAGGAGAAGTTGCGGATATTCTGTTGAATGCGGCTGATGATTATAATTCAGATATCAAAAAAAATGATATTATAAAGGGATATGAGGATGGTCAGCTTCATGAGGAAAACACAGTTACACGCGCCGAGGCACTTGTTATGCTCAGACGAGCGTTCGGAGAGTTTCCTGAACTAAAAGGACATAATAAAAGAACCGCAATACCTGCTGAGGAGTTTACAGATTTACCGGATTGGGCTAAACAAGAGCTTAAAGATGTATTTAAAGCAGGAATTGCCGCAGGTACATCTGATGGTATATTTTCTTCGGACGAGCCGGTGACGCAAAGACAGATGGAATTGTTTGTTGAGCGTGTATATTCATTGTTCGGCATAAATGAGCGTGATGATTTTTACGCGTCTGTTAATAAAGCTGCCCTTGACAGTCTGGAAATAAAACCGGGCCGCACGACCGCAGGAACACTGTACGATTTGTCTGATAAAAGTCATGAGCAGGTAAGTGAAATCATAAAGGAAATCACTTCCGGTGAACATAAAAAGGGAAGTAAAGAACAGAAAATTACTGATTTTTATAATAATATACTTAATGTGGATGCGCGAAACAAAGCAGGAATTGCACCGCTGAAAAAATACCTTGATCTAATTGATAGAGCGAAAAACACAGATGACTTAATAAAAGCGCAGAGTGTTATTATGGAGGAAATAAGCAGTGTTCCGTATATGGGATTTAATCTGATGATTGATTTAAAGGACAGCACTAAGTATGCTCTTACTTTTGGAGTAAGCCTCTCGGACATATCAAAGGATTTCTATTCAAACGGAACAGATAAACAGACGCAGGCCTATTTAAAATATATTAAGACACTATTTGTTTTGAGCGGTGAACCTGAGGAACAGGCTGCTATTATGGCGAATGAATGTTATGAATTTGAAAAAATGCTTTCAGCCGCTATGATGAATGTAGAGGATTACGCAAATGTTGATAAGATATATAATTTGTTTACCATGCAGGAAATAAAGGATATATTTTCAAATGTAGATATTGAATATGTATTTAAGGATAGTAAATTTAAGCTGGAGGATAAAATTGGCATAACGGATGTAGGATTAATAAAAGCGTATGCCGGAATGTTTAATGATAATAATATAGACACGCTTAAAGCGTATGGTAAATGTTTGCTATTAAGATCATACGGTGATGCTTTTAATCAGGAATTTTCAGACGCATCCAACACCTTTACCCAGGAATTTTTCGGAACTGAGGGGAGTTATACAAAAGAAGAAATGGCGTCAATGATGGTACAGAATTTGATGCCTGAATATATCGGAGAAATATATGCTGAAAAATATTTTTCTGAGGAAGCAAAAAAAGATGTTGAAAAAATGGTACAGGATATAATATCTGTGTATAGAGAAAGATTAGCAAACAATACTTGGATGAGTGAAGAAACAAAGGAAAAGGCAATTAAAAAACTTAATAGTATTAAAATAAAAATAGGTTATCCTGACAAATGGGAGTCTGATATTGATGATGTGGAAATCAGAAGTGTGGAAGAAGGCGGCAGCTATTTTGAGAATATAATAAATAAGGCAAAGGTATCAAGACAGAAAATTATAGATTTACAGGGAAAAAATGTTGATAAAAACGAATGGTTACTGTATCCGTTCACAGTAAACGCATGCTATAGTCCAACGTCAAATGATATAACCTTTCCTGCCGCAATACTTCAGGCTCCTATGTATGATGTAAACGCGTCATATGAACAGAATTTGGGAGGAATTGGTTATATAATTGCTCATGAGATTACTCACGCGTTTGATAATAACGGTGCAAAGTTTGATAATAACGGAAATGCCGCTGACTGGTGGACAGAGGAGGATTATGAGGCTTTTCAAATTTTGTGCGATAAAATGATAAATTTTTATGATGGGCAGGAAGCAATGGCTGGAATACCGATGAACGGCTCTCTTACTTTAAGTGAGAATGTAGCGGATCAGGGCGCAATATCATGTATAACGGAAATTGCATCTATGCTCGAAAATCCAGACTATAAAACACTCTATAGAAGCATGGCTAACAGTTGGGTATCTACGATGCCCCGTGAATACGCTCAGCATTTGGCTCAGGTTGATGTGCACAGCGCTGATAAAATTCGTATAAACAGAACTGTTGTAAATCAGCATGAATTTTATGAGGCTTTTGACATTAAGGAAACGGACGGCATGTATGTAAAACCTGAGGATAGAGTCGTTATTTGGTAATAGAAAAGAGAGGAGGAAAACTCCTCTCTTTTACATAATATAT
>CAJTPP010000079.1 GCA_910578235.1 uncultured Clostridia bacterium
TTCTATTAAAATTTGTCGAATTTTAATATACAATATATACTATAAGCAAAGTTATATTTCAAATGAATAAGGTGAGATAATGATTAATTATAAACAAGCTGGACAAAGAATTAAATTACAACGAAAAAGTTTAGGAGTAACTCAAGAAATTGTGTCAGAACAAGTAGGTATAACTACTAGTTACTTGTCTCAAATAGAATCAGGCACAAGAAAGGCAGGAATAAATACTTTTTTGAGCATCTCTAAAGTTTTATGTATATCATTAGATTACATTTTAGGCAATGATTCAAATGAAGTATTAAAACAGAATTTTGATGATATTGAATATCAAATATTTTATAATTTGAATGACCTGTCTGAAAACACCAAACAATTCATCCTTGAGATGATAATGTTAATGAAAAAGATTCATTAGGAGGTATATAATATGAATGTCGCATTATGTGATGATATTATCTTTTTAGATAAAGAACAAATACAAGAGAAAGGAGTATGACAGGATATCAAAATACACCGAGGCAAGTAAGTTTAATTAAATATTTAATTATTAATCTTACATTATTTTGAATTAAATAAATATGAGAAAGAGGGGATATTAAAGTGAAGAAATTATTAAAAATAAATGTCATCTGTATTGTCATTTCTATGTTAATTAATATTTTTCCTTATACGGCTGGAGCTGAAAATTATTTGTGGAAAGATATAAATGCTATAGGAATGTTTAATATTGACACTGATATGGTATCATTCGAGGATTTTAATGAAGAGAATGATTATGTTGAGCCATATATACAACTGCTCATAAAATATGTGGATAGCGAAGGTGAAAAGATAGATTCAGGCGTCTCAGTAACACCTTTCTTCGATACTTTATACATTGATTCTGATATAGATATGGAGTCTTATGTTAATTATCTTAAGTTAAATAATGATAATATATCCTATATTCAAAAAGACTATAAACTCATTTTATCAGCAACAGAAAATAAAATAAGAATAGCAACAGATAAAGTCGATATTAATAATATTGGAAAAAACGATGAAGCGTTATTAAATTCTAATAATTTACATATAGATGATATAATTGTCGCTATCATAGATTCAGGTATTGATATAGAGCATGAAGCTATTAAAGATAAGATATACATAAATAAAAGTGAAGTAAAAAATAATAGTGATTCAGATAATAATGGATATATTGATGATGTTTCTGGATGGGATTTTGTAAATAATAAACCTTTATCTTATGAACATAATCAAATTGTTGAATATAGTCATGGAACACATGTTGCCGGCATCATTGCTGGAGATTCTGAGGAAATGCAAGGTGTTCATGCTGACACTAAAATATTACCACTAAAAGCTTTTGAAAGTGGCAATGCGTATACCAGTGATATTATTAAAGCAATAGAATATGCGGAAAACATGGGAGCTAGTGTAGTAAACTGTAGCTTTTGTTCAAATGATGATAATCTGGCATTAAGGGAAACAATAGAAAATTCAAACATGTTATTTGTTTGTGCAGCAGGGAATCAAGCTTTAAATATAGATGAAAATCCTGTTTATCCTGCTTCATTTGATATAAATAATATAGTTTCGGTTGCTGCAACTGATAGCGATAATAATATAGCTTATTTTTCAAACTATGGTGACACTATAGATATTGCAGCAAATGGTTGTAGTATAAAATCATCTGTTCCAGAAAATGAATACGGCAACAGCTCAGGCACATCAGCGGCAACTGCGTATATAACAGGAGTTGTGGCTGAAATAATGTCAGCATCAACTGAGCTTTCAACAGATTCAATCAAAAAACAACTTTTGGATAGAACGAATTCTGTTGCATTGTTAAACAATGAAGAATCTAATATAAATTCAATCAATGTTGAAAATCAATCATATATAATTAGCGAAGAAAGTGATGTTGATGATATTGCAGTGCTAAGTGAAGAAGACAGTTTTTCTATTACAGGAGTAGAGCCATTAAGCAAATTTCAGCAGGAGGGTATCATTCAGCTATAATGTTTGGCGAAGATGCATATCTTTTTGGAAATTTAGGTGCAATAGATGGAAATTATTATTGGGGAGAAGATGACATTAGCGCACCAGGATGTAAAATGTTTGGCAGTTATTATCCTCCATATGCCACATCTACATCATTTGATGTTCGAAAAATAAGTACGAGAGGCGATCATAATTTGATATTATTAAGTGATGGAACTGTACGTTCTATTGGTTATAATCAATACGGTCAGCTTGGTGTTGGATATGTTGATGGTTATATCGGAGATGGATATGAGTCTACATGGCAGGTATTAGGATTAACTAATATAATAGACATTGCAGCAGGACATCAATTTTCGATGGCATTAGATTCAAGTGGCAGGGTGTATGTTTGGGGTAATAATAAAGATGGTCAGATAGGGAATGGTAGTTCTTATCCGTTCTTTACCACTCCGCAACTTGTAACTGACATAAGTAATATTAAAAGCATTAGTGCTGGTCATTATCATGCTCTAGCACAAAATGCTAATGGAATAGTATATGGTTGGGGACGAGCAAATAGTGGTGCATTAGGTGAAACTACAAGTGAAAAATACTATTCTCCACGAGCATTATCAATTAGCAATGTAGAAAAAATAGTTGCTGGAGTAGATAATAGTTTCTTTATAAAAAAAGATAAAACAGTATATGCTTGTGGAAAAAATAGCTATGGTCAGTTTGGCGATGGAAGTCTAGACGATAGAACTGAAATATCAGCAATTAATATTACTGATGTTGTAGATGTGTCATCAAATCTTTCTACAATATTTTTGAAAGAAGACGGAACAGCATATGGATGCGGATTAAATGCATATGGAGAATTAGGGCTTGGTTATGCTTCTACGACAGTCAAAAATATTACGAAAATACCTGGAAATTATAATGCTGTTTCTACAGGAGGTAATCATACATTATTTTTAAATGAAAATGGTTTGTATGCGGCTGGCAGAAACCAACATAGACAATGTGGGTTTAATAATGTCGACACTAATTATTTAAGCCCCACACTTATACCTGAATTTGCACGTGATGCTTTTTCTCTAAACTCTATCAATGTTGATAATGATAAATTGGTATTAAATGGTATATGGAAATTTGGAGATACTGATGCTCACATTTATATTGGAGATATTGACTTGTATGATAAAACATCCTTAGATTATTGTGAGGAATGGGTTAATATAAAAGTGATAGATAATAATTATACTGTAAACTATCCCCTTAAAACATTAAAGACAGGATTAAATAAGGGCTGGATAAGGCTTCGAGAATATCCGTATACAATTTATTTTTCTTTCTACTATAATCCTTCGGACAACACTGTGATAGATGAAGTTAATATTCAACAAGAAAATTGTATGTTTTAGCTGTGAATACCAGTATAGATAATATACAAGATAAAGTTTTTACTGTATCATATGACGATTCAAAACTTAGTTTGGATGATGTTTGTGCACAAACATGGGACAAGAATCCTACTGTAGGTGATATAGATGATACTGATATTACATTGCTGTCAAAAAGCAGTTCACAAATTCAATTTAAGGTTAATAAATCACTATCATCAACTTCAGGCACTATTAATTTGATTAGATTTAAAGCACTTTCAAGCGGTACAACAAAAATAACGATTACAGTTCAATGATATAGAAAGGAAAACGCTTATGAAGAAGTTAGAAAAATTTACATCAACTCTACTTGTGATTTCAATGTTTTTATCTAATATTGTATATGCGGAAGAGTTAATAGAAACAGAATCATTATCTGAAGGTGTTACATCTGCAATATCATATGGAATTGATAAGGCGAAGAATACAATGTCTAATATATTTTCACTAAATTCAGCATCAGGGGAGTCAAATATAGAAAAAGATGATGAAAGTAAATTTGAAGACCCCGGTATGGAAATTGAATTAAAAGATATTCAAGCCTTTTATGATATGGGATATGAATTGGATGATATAGATAAGGCTATAGAACTGTCACCGATATATGATAAGACACCATATGAGTTGTTGCAATTAAAAGGTCAGAAAAAATATATCCCACATGAAATAGAAAAGCAAAGTAATGATGAGTCAATGCAACTTGCTGCTGTTGATGATGATACAGAATTGATCGATGATACCGAAGTGACGCAAGAAATACAGGATTATGAATTCACTGTTGAGGAAACCTCATGGGAAAGTGTACAGATGGATTTAAACTTAGAATATCAATCAACAGAAATTAATGAAAATCAATGGGAATTGATTAAATTATCAGGAGTTGATAAATTAATTGATGAGAGTATGCTGTCAGAAGAGGAAAAGGCAGCATTGGCGGATGCAGATATAAATCCTGTTTCAGATGAAATTTCAACATATGCAGCATCTTCAACGTCTGTAAGTACTGTTGATATGTATAATAATTATATTTTTCCTAAAAGCATGCATGAGCAAGTGAATCAGGGAGGATATACTATTTCTGATGATATTTCTATTAATGAATTGACAGGTAATAACATCGTCAAATCAACAGACATTAGTTTGCCGGGAAGAAATGGATTAGACTTAAACTTAACTCGGTATTATTCTGTTGCTAATGCTAACAACATGGATGCTACTATATTGAAAAAAAATAGTAGTTCAGGAAGTACAAGAAGTAATCGTTATTATTCCGTGTGCGGAAACCCAAAAGTAACTATCTATTACAAAGAACCACTTGCAGACGGAAGTAAAGAAAAATCATTTCTAATCAATGGAGTATATATAGCTCCGGGACGTGTTAATTATAATGTTCATTCCGAGATTAATAGTCAACCTAAAATTACTAAAGGGATGTTTGTCAGTCAGGAAGCGTATGATGAAGATTTAGAAAGGTTAAAAGCCGGACGAGAACCTCAATATATGTTTACAGATAAAAATGCTGCTCAACAATGCATTACATATGCGGAGAAAGGAGACTATAACTATACTATTGCTTTTAAAGTTGGAGGAACAAGCAAAATAAGTAAAATAGTATATGATGCGTCACAGGCAAAAACTTTTGATGTGTATGATGTGGGTACATATACAGTGGTTACAGATACTTCTGAATATTATAACGATGTGGAGGATTCGTCTTTTTCAAAATATTTTAATATAGGAACCGGCTGGGCTTTTGATTTCCCATACATAGAAAAGAGATATGACAACAATGAAAAAGAAATTTATGAATATCTTCATATGGGTTTAGGCGGAGTATGGCAGATAGAAGATAATAATTTGGTGGATTATTATTTAAAAGATATTCAAATATCCGGAGGTACAGGGTCATTTAATGGAGAAGTAATTGATTATTTGCTAACAGAAAAAGATGGTAAAAAGTATTATTTTGGAAATATCGGGCAACTTCTTGGCATAGAAGACAGGTACGGAAATAAAATCTTATTTTCTTATGATAAAATACAAGATGGTAGATTTTATTATCCAAGATTGAAACAAATAACCGACAGTGTTGGACGAGTAGTAACAATTTCAAATACGAATAATAAAGTTGTAATTACAGTTACAGATAAAAATGATTCTTCTCAAAATAGGGTTGTGGAATATAATATAACAGGTGCATTTACAAATGATAGAGTATTATCATCTGTAAAAAACGCTGAAGGATATGTTACAACGTATGAATATAAGGATAGAAGATGCAGTGTATCAATGTTGAGTAAAAATATAGATGATAGTCCATCTCAAATTGATTATAAAGAGCTTACAACAATAGCATATCCTACGGATAAAAGAGTATATTTAGAATATAGTACAATGAAAAAAAACTGCGGTCTTGGTGGTGTAATGGAAATTCCGGTACTCAATGTAAAACACGAGTATTACAGCGAGAACAATACAACATCAACCCGTAAAAGTAAGGAATCATATAGAAGAGATACTGGAGCTAACAATAGTTCTGCTGTCTATGACGGTTATCCTACATTTAGAAGCATAAAAGAAGTTCCTGATGAATATCGAGTATATTCATATAATAAAAAAGAACCGTTCAGACAGATAATGGAGAGGACGCAACACTCAATCTATAAACGTTCATATAATGGGAATCGGGTAAAAGAGTCGGTTTTTGATGAATATGATGATGCTCCAAGCGAAACAGAACCGGGGCATATCTATAAGGTATTCACAGACTATGAATATGACAAACAGGAGTTGTTGACCAAAGAAATATCAAGGCTATATCTTGATTATGATAATAGGAATACTGATAGTAATACATATGTACAGACGACCAAGGAATATACATACGATACTGAGAAATACGGTGACATATTAAGCGAAAAGATTAATGGAAATTCCAATTATACTACAAATTATGTGTATGATTCAACATATCATATTCCAACGAAAATTACTAAGAAAAAAGACAACAGCGCAACACTTGTTACAAATTATACTTTGACAACTGACAAGAAATCAATATCCTCAGTAACAGTTACAGAAAATAATTCAACAAAGAAGAAACGTGCGTATACTTATGACGGTTATGGCAATGTGATTTCGGAGAAACGCTATACAGGCAGCAATAACTGGAATGATTATATTGAAATAATATATAATTATGACGACGCACGTTCTGTAACTAATAAATTGAATGGAGCATATCTGAACAAAATATCTGTGTCAGGAGTTAGAGATGCAGACGGGAAGCTTATATCTGGTACATCTGCCGGCACAGTGACACAGTCCTATACATATGACTGGTATGGAAATACTATATCAGAAACAGATGCAAAAGGTCAAACATATCAGTATAAATATGATAAGTTGAATAGGGTTACTAAAGTAACAAATCCGGATGCTTCTACAATTGAATATACATTTGCTGTAGATAAAAATACAAATGATGTAACAGTTAAGGATGCAAACAATAATGTGATAAAATATTCGTATGACCATTTTGGATATGAAAAATCATCCACAGATGTAACAAACAATGTATTACTATCGGAGTCGAGAAGATATTCAGATAATAACTTTGAAGTATTTGAGAATATCCGGTATAGTACGCAAAATGGCGGAACAAAAACACAGTTATGGTATAATAGTCTTGGCGAAGTTGTCAGGAAAATGATATTAGATATAGATGATAATATTCTATATCATGAAGATATCTGGATAGAAAATGCAGTGGATGGAATGCTGCAAAAAACTACTGCAATAGTATATGGCGATACTGACGCGGAGAATGTTAAGAACATACAATACACCGACATTTATGGAAATGTAGTTAAGGAAGAAACAGTATATAACGAAAATGATACAGAAAAATCTGCTGTAACAGAATATACTTACGACTACCTAGGTAATGTAAAGACCGTCAGAGAACCGCGTGCAGCGGCGGAAGGCTGGGCTTCAAATCAATATACAGCTAAGTATGATTATGATGTCGATGGAAACGTAACAAAGGAAACCGATATTAACGGCAATAGTATAGTAAATACTTATGACGGTTTGGGGCGGCTGACATCCGTAACAGATAAAAACGGAAACACAACCACTAACACATATGACAGCCTCGGCAGACTGTTACAGGAGCAGATACCTTTCCAAAAGAACGGTACAAGCACAGTATATGCGACAAATAAATATTATTATGACGCAAACGGCAATGTAACAAAATCACAGACGGCAAACAATGCTGTAGGTTCAAACGCATCATATACAACAACGGAATATACATACAACTGGCAGAATCAGCCTACAAAGGTTCGCGGCTTTAATGGAAGTGATGTAGAAAGCTGTGTTCAGTATTACTATGACAGCGTAGGTAATGTGCTTAGAATGTACACAGGCGATGTAAACGGAATGACAGTCAGCGGACTTGATAAAGTCAGCGGTTCAAGTAATTATGCCGTTACAAAGTATACGTATGACAGTATGAACAGATGTACATCTCAGATTGACGCATTAGGACAAGCAGTAAATAACACCTATGATATTAACGGAAATCTCATAAAAACAGTCGATCGAAACGGAAATACACTGAATTATACATATGACGGACTAAATCAGCTTACGCAAAAGAGTTCAGGCAAAACGGCTGATGATACCTATACTTATGCGTATAACAAAAAGGGAAATCGTATAAGCATGACAGGCGGAGGAGTAAATACTACCTTTGTTTACAATAATCTTGGACAATTAGCCAAAGAAACCTTGACAGACGGCACAGTCAAGGAGTATACTTATGACATGAATGGAAACCGCAAGAGCTTTAAGCTTACGAAGAACGGTACAGTTCAATATACGCTTACATATGACTATGACAAGCTCAATCAGCTAACAAAGGTATATGAGGACGGCACAGTGAAAGCTGAATATACATATAATCCTGACGGAACGCTGAAAAAATCATCATATGGAAGTCAGAGTACAGATTATACCTATAACCTTGCAAAATTGCTTACCGAGGTAAACAACGCAAACGGCAGCACGCAGATTTCCAAGTACAGCTATACATATTATGTAGACGGAAACCAAAAGAGCAAGACGGAGAGCGTTGCAGGTACTAACAAGGGTACGACAAACTATACCTATGACGGACTGAACAGGCTCGTACAGGAAGAAGCACCCAATAATACCTACAGCTATCAGTATGATAAGTATGGAAACAGAAAGCAGTTGAGCGTTACGGGTGATGAAAATTATATAACAAGCTACACTTATGATAAGAATAACCGTATGCGTAAGCAGACTAAGACGGTCGGAACATCAAGCGAAATAACTGACTTCTGGTATGATCCGAACGGAAACCAGATTTCAAGTATGACAATTTCCACAGGCGGTACAGGCACGGCAGGAATAGGTATAGAGCTTGCAGGAGGAAATACCAACAGCATAAATGAATACAACAGCTGGAATCAGCTTACAAAGACCATGCAGAACGGCAAGACCGCAAGTTATACATATAACGGTGACGGTTTAAGAATGAGCAAAACTGTTGACGGAGTAACAACAAGCCATATATGGGATGGAACTAATATTGCCGGAGATATAACAAACGGAACAGTAACAAAGTATATCCGTGGTTTACAGCTTATTTCGTCAAAGAATGACAACAATGAGAGCTTCTATAGCTATAACGGACACGGTGATGTTGTTCAGCTGACAAGCGGTACAGGAGCAATAACGAAGCAGTACAGCTACGATGCGTTTGGTGTGGAACAAAACAAGGATGACAAAGATACAAACCCGTTCCGCTACTGCGGTGAGTATTATGACACCGAAACCGACAGCGTGTATCTGAGAGCAAGATATTACAGACCAACAACAGGTAGATTTATAACAGAAGACTCGATAAGAGATGGATTGAATTGGTATGTGTATTGTTACAGTAATTCTGTGAATTATTTTGATAATACAGGTTTAGCTGCGATGCCGTTAAGAAGACTTATGATGGTTTTAGGAGGAGGTTTATACTGGGATAGAACTAGCAAACAGGCTTTTGTTAGTATAAACAATGGAGGAAATGTACCATTTTATCAAGATGATGGTGATGGAACATGTATTGATTGGAGAGGCATAATGTATACAGATTCAAATTCTGTATATTATTGGTTAGGTTTAAATTTAACGAATAGAGAAAAAGCGGTTGTATATGCGAGAGTGTATGGTAGTGATTATGTGCATAATCCTGATTATTGGTACAATAAAAATGCTAATTGTACTAATTTTGTTTCACAATGTCTATACGAAGGTGGTTTTAAGATGGATAGTGAGTGGTGGTACAACTTTGAGACAAATGATAGTAGCCGAGCATGGGGATTAGCGGATAATTTATACCGTTATCTTACTGATACATTAGGTTTTAATAATGTATCATACATACCAAATGGAAGTGATATTTTTAGAGTTGCTGATTCTGTTAATCCTGGTGATGTTATTGCATGGAATAATTTTGATGAAGTTAAAAAAGGAAAAATTAATCACTTAGCTATCGTATCATATGTAGAGAATGGTAATATTTACTATTGTGGTAATACTTATGGCCGATATGATGAATTATTAAGAAACGATAATTTAAATGGTGATTTATATATTGTCCATTTAAATTATCCACAATAAATGTTATATGAGGTTAGATATGAAAAAAATACTTATAGTTGTTAGTATACTGATTTTTAGTAGTATTATTGGAATTACACATATACCCAAACTACAGACTGATATTACTAATATAAGCGTTGAGGATTATTCAATGAAGGCAGTAGTTACACGTAATTATGGTCTTGACAGTAACGAATTGAGTTGCAAAAAAGTCAAAAAAGTTATGTTAAAATGTAAATTTATTAATAATTCATTTATAAAAAAAGTGTTAAATGTTAAATTGCATTTTGACGATAAAGATGATAGATATCCTATAATATTAGGAAAAAATTTGGATACAGATGAACCGTCTGTTTTAAATATAAAACCACATCAAAATGTTATATATACATATACATTTTTAGTAGATGCAACTAATTTGAGTAATGATGAAATTATTGACATTATTGAAGATATTAGTTTCTATGCTACAGGTGAATGTATTGGGTTGAGTTGCCAAAAACCATATATTAAATATAGAGAACAACTAATATCAAAGTCATTTAAATGTAAAATTAATTGAAGACAAACACCTACAGCTATCAGTATGATAAGTATGGAAACAGAAAGCAGTTGAGCGTTACGGGTGATGAAAATTATATAACAAGCTACACTTATGATAAGAATAACCGTATGCGTAAGCAGACTAAGACGGTCGGAACATCAAGCGAAATAACTGACTTCTGGTATGATCCGAACGGAAA
>CAJTPP010000080.1:0-3836 GCA_910578235.1 uncultured Clostridia bacterium
AAAACTCTGCATTTCTCCTAATTTTAATTCATGTATCGTTTGTGTCCGTACATCATTTCACAGAGCAGTATGAAATGTGCCGATAGGACGATTAATTTACCGTAAATGTTCAAAATAAAAAGTCAATTTGAAATTATTTTTAGATAATAAAAAATACAGTATGTCTCTGCAAGAGATAACATTCTGCATTTTATGTTTCCTAATATTAAATATTTATTTTCCTTATTTATTTGTTTTGTTTTCCTAATCTCTGTTATGGGCGCACTATCCCCTGGGACAGAACTCTCATAACCACTTAACTACAACCACTTTAACAACAACCATTTTTTATGCTTACATTATATATTTAATTTTTTAAATTTACAATACCAGATGCAAGAAAAATTAAGGGTTGTCAAAAATCAAAAATTTAGTTTCTCAAATCAAGCAATACCGCCAAAGTTGAAGACTTCATCCTCTCAAAAACAAGGGAACCAAGTGCATTTTTGATTTTTGGTATTTATGAAATACTGTTTTTTTATTAAAATAACCAAGCAAATATTGTCGAAAAACATAGTCCATCCAGTAGACTTAGGATTACACTATTCCATATACTTTTCTCGCAGCTTTAATAATTCAACATAATCTTTGACAGCTTTTTTTGACTTATCACTCAAGTCTAAGATGTCATTAACTAATATTTTTGTAGGAGTGCTTATATTTGAATTTTCAAGCATATCTGAATAATCAGTCAACCCAAGCAAGTAATCGGCCGATATATTATAAAATTTTGCTAGAGTAATAATGTGACGAATTGGCAGTTCATACTGTCCCATTTCATATTTTGAATAATACTGTTGTGATACAGATAATACTTTTGCTAAATCTGATTGCTTTAGGTCATTATCCTCGCGTAAATCACGTATAATTTGAGCCGTATTTCTCATAATTCACACCTCAATTCTTGTGTAAACAATATACCATACATTGAATATATAGTATTGACAAATATATATATTTTATGTATAATCTAATTATTACATAAAATACAACGTGAGCAATCGGAAGAAAGGGGTAGAAAAATGAAAAATAAAATACTAATATTAACGTCAATTATTACAATAATACTTACTAATTTATGTGTAGTATTTGCTGAGGACAACTCATCACAGAATGACTTTAGCTGGGGGTATGAGCTTACGGAAAACTTAACAGCAGGAGATGATATAACTGTTTTTGCTGATGGTTTGGTAGTCCCTCACAATCTGATTTTAGCACTTTATCAAGATGAAAAGTTAATTGATTTATCTGTTAATACAGGAGAAAGCGTAACTATAACGCTGCCGGATAATTTTTCAGATGATAATGCGTGGAAATTTAAAGCATTTGTATGGGATAACCTTTCTTTAATGACACCGTTGGAAAATCACTTAGAAGTAAGGCTTGTAACCAATATAGATATAACAAATAAATTTACTGATGTTAATTTCTTAAATGCGGTGAGAGCTATTATAGGAAAAAGTGCAGAAGAAGCAATTTATAAATCAGATGTAGAAAACATTACTGCTTTGGACATACACGATAAAGATATTCAAAATCTTGATGGAATTGAGTATTTTACATCTCTGGAAAATCTTAAGTGCTGGAGCAATAATTTGACATCACTTGATGTATCTAAAAACACAAATCTAAAAGAACTGTATTGTTATAATAATAATTTTCTATCGCTTGACTTTTCTGATAATATAGAATTAGAAGTACTTGACTTTGGATACAATACCGATATTCTTTCTTTGAATATCTCAAACAATACTGCTTTAAAGGTACTTGCATGTCCTTATACTTCATTGACCTCACTTGATATTTCAAACGCACCTTATTTAACAGAACTATATTGTTATAGCAGCTGGCTTGAACAGCTTGATGTGTCTAATAATATAAAACTACAGGAATTAGAGTGTTGGGGTAATAGAATGACCTCGCTTGATGTATCAAATAATACGGAGCTTACTTATCTTGACTGCGGCTATAATAGAATAAACACGCTTGATGTATCGAATAACAAAAAACTGACAAAACTTGATTGTAGCGGATGCCAGATGCTCTCTGTAGATGATGTGATCGGTTGGCGTGAAAATGGGTTGATATTGGGAGAAACATTTATATTTAATCCACAGGATGAAATTATAACAGATAAATTTACAGACACAAATTTTTTGAACGCTGTAAGAGAGGCTGTAGGTAAAACAGGAGAAGAGCCGATTTACAGATTAGACGTAGAATATATAGAGGAGCTTGATGTGTCACATAAAAACATAACAAGTCTTGATGGTATTGAATATTTTACATATTTGGAAAGGCTGAATTTTAGCTATAATACCAAATTGACCCCACCTGATCTTTCAAAAAATGAATATCTAAAATTACTTGTATGCGCTATAGCTAATCTGGAAACATTAGATTTATCAAATAATATATATTTGGAGCATTTAGATTGTTCAAATAATCTGAAGTTAGAATCAATAAATATAACAAATAATACAGAATTAAAGGAACTATATTGTAATTATTCAAAAATATCATCTTTAGATGTGACACATAATATAAATTTGACAACCTTGGCGTGCTATTCAACTCAAATAACACAGCTTGATATATCAAAGAATAGGAATTTGCAGCGTATTAATTGCAGGAGTAATAAATTAACAGAGCTTAATATATCCAAAAACAATAAATTAACAGGTATTGATTGCAGCTATAATAAAATTGAAACTATTGACATATCAAATAATACGGAATTAACACATTTTTATTGTGACGGCAATAATTTAACAGGACTTGACATTTCAGAAAACAAAAATTTAGAGCGTCTTTCCTGCGCTAATAATCAAATGAGTTCTATTGATGATGTAAAAGGCTGGGAAAACGTCGGATTAATATTGGGGGATACATTTACATTTGATCCTCAAAGAAGTATTTAATAATGTTTTAAACAAAAAGATTAACAGAATAACTGCCAATATTATCGTAGCGGTATAAAATAAAATGGTATTTTAAAAGCCATCTCTGTAAATAGAGACGAAAATATTTCCAAAAGCACAAGTTCGCAAGTGTCCAAGTTCAATGGTAAGCTGTCAGGCAAAATCGTCAAGATTATGCTTTTCAATAGCCTTAAAAATATCAAACCACTGGGATTGGGCGAGAACTTTTACATATAAAATAGATATTATAAAAGCAGTAGAGTGAAATCTACTGCTTTTTATGTTTTAATAACCGTCGTTTAACAGCAATAAAGAAAATATACTAAATTTCTCGCTATTTATTAATCATCATTTATATCTTCTTCAGCGATTACGGAGATTGAAAACAGAGATTTATCAAATCCGCATTCATCCATTACACTTTCTATAAAACGCATAATACTGATTGCAGATAAATTAGCTTCAATAAATATTCCGTCCTTTATTTCTACTGACCAACGCATTTCTGCGTTTTTATGACTTATGTGCGCGTGCTTGGGATGACCATTGCTGAAAGAAAAATCCTTGCTTGCCAGATTTTCCAATAGTCCAGGTTCCTTTTCATCAAGCAGCTTCAAAACATCCTGAAGCATAAGCGCATATCTATTTTGCCTATATACTTCGCCATAAAAGTTAAAAGTTACTAATTTTTTGCCTTTTACTTCTCTATAATCATCTAATGTAATTACAGAAACATATTCAAATTCAATAGTATCGTCGATTATTGATTCAATATCATAGTGTGTTAATATTTTAGACGTTAATCTATTTCCGCGCGCCTTGATATTTTCTATATTCCATAATTCTTTATCTAAAATATCTTCATTAAGAACAATA
>CAJTPP010000080.1:3864-4566 GCA_910578235.1 uncultured Clostridia bacterium
TTTAATAATTTTTTTCTTTTCTAAAAAGCTTTTATTTGACAATTCAGAATTATATCCGGTAACGGTTAAATTTCCTAATACATGCAGAAATTCATCATGTTCTCTTTCTTTGATATGTTTCCAGCCCACACCTAATGTCTGCGGCATAATATGCTCAATAGTTAAGTTATCAGCACTTAATATCTCTTTTCCGCTTCCGTTTTCAATATCCATAAGTAAAAATTTACACAAAGTATTATTTGAATAAATATTTGATATATTCAACGCTATTTCAAATTCATTATTTGTAGGAACACTATCCTTTGAATTAAGTGTAAACAAAAATTTGTTTATCGACTCATAGTATTTTTGTTTATTTGCAGTGACTTTAAATACACGATTATACAAATATATAAATAATCCCCTTAAAGAGTTTGAAGGAACACCACATACCATACGTCGCAGCAAATAAGCTAAAATAAATTTTACTACCTTTTCCAAAGTGATTTCATCTATAACTTTTTGTTCATAGTCATTGAACACATGAAGTAGGAAAGGATAACAAGTCGTTTGTTTTAGCAATCGTATATTTTTAAGAGCTTTTGATATTGCGGATGAATATTTTTGCTTATCATAGACAAAGGTCTTAAAAATATCAGCATAGTATTTTAACTCTTGCAGGCAAGATTCCTGAGTGTATTTATTATCTTTATAAAACTTTAC
>CAJTPP010000080.1:4581-10674 GCA_910578235.1 uncultured Clostridia bacterium
TCTTTCATATAACTTATCGGAATTTACAGGAGTATTAGTTTTATATACTATATACTGCATAAAGAATAAGTTAAGATTAGTATAGTCGTTACCTCTTTTTAAAGCTTTTTCGAGGTATAGCCAATAATTTTCATATAAATCTTCCTGATTCTCAGCGTTCATCAACAAAAAATTTCGTATCAAATCTGCATTTGAAAGTTCTAAACCGGTAGAGTTAATGCTTTCGAAAATAATTTGTGGGTCATCTTCTCCCTTAGTAAGAACAATTTCAACAATTTCTAATTTTTCAAGGGCTTCTAAAATTTCTTTAGGTAATATTCCGGAATTTATCCATTTTTCAATTCTTTTTTTGCATATGTCATAATTAATATATATATGACCATCTGTATCCATATCTGCAAAATTATCTTTTAATAAAGCCAAGAACTGTTCATTATCTGTTTTAATTGGCTTTAGCTTAACTTTAAAGTCTTCTGAACAATGTCTATTATGTAAATAAACTTCTGTTATTTCCTCAGCACATTCAATATCTATATTTTTTGTAATATCATACAGTGCTTTTAGTAATAACATCATAGTGGTTAAACGTTGCTGACCGTCAATGATAATACATTCTGTAAGAGAAAAACCGCCGTCTTTCATAAAGACAATAGTACCCAAAAAATGCTTTTCCTTTGTGTCTATAATATTTTTGATGTCATTCAAAAGACGATTGCAATTTGACCCAGACCAATCATAATTGCGCTGATACACAGGGATTTTAAAAAGTACCCTGTTTGTTCCGATAAATTCTCTTAAAAGCCAAAGTTTTCCCGCATCCATATGTATTAATACCTCCGTATATTTATTTAATTTGACAGTGAAATGCTCAATTAAAATTAGTTTTAAAGATTTTTCATAATCTCTCTGAAACCATCAATAGTATAAGCTTCATCCAGCTCTATATTATCAAATACCATAAAATATCGATAATCATTTCCTGATTGCGCTTGCCAACGTCTGCCTAATTTGAGTTTCTTCTTACTATCACTATTATCTCTGTCATCTCCTTTAGCCTCAACAAGTATCACTTTGTCTGACTTCGTTTTAACGATAAAATCCGGATAGTGATTTATAAATCCATTAATTTTAAAACCTTTACGGTCAATGATTCTATGCCACCACTCAATATTAGATAAACTAACAATAACATCAAGCACTTTATATTCAAAATTGTTCATATCATTTTTTTCAGCTTCATAAAGTGAATAAGGTATAGAGTCTATTGAATTAGATGGAGTTATAACAAGTGGAAATGCATAATGTTCACGACATATAATTTTTCCGCTGTCTAACCACTTATAAAATTGTTGTTCCCTGTATATAGACTCAAGTTTTTCAATTTTTCGCTGAATTTTATAAGCATATGTGTGTACTGACGTCTCCATCGCCGCTATTTCATCTTCTGTCATTGCCGAAACAACTTTATGAACATATTTATTAATGTCTTTAGCAGCCAATCGATTGTTTTTATTTATCAAATTACAAATCATATTTGTGCAGCTGCGTATTTTTGTTTCTTCCGGAAGTTTGGCAAGATACTCACGAATATATTTGCTTTCTTCTTTAGAGGTACGCATATATTTAGGTATTGCGTCTCCTTGTTCCTGTAAATCTATACGATACATTTCACCGGTGGCAAGGTCAAAACTGATTTGAGCGTCTTGTCCCTCAAGAGAAAAACCTTCTGAAAGGTTTTCGGGTTCAAGCAGTTCGTATTCATCTCCAAACAAATCCGGTACGTCCTTTTTAAAAAATTGAGGAATTCTCATCGTAGAAGCAGTTTCTATAAAGCAAGTTTGTATTTTATTTTTAGTAAGCATTTCGCCAAGTTCACCTCCTATAAGCCCTAAAACCTCATTATCAGTCATATCTTTATTATATTCCTGAGATTGCTGTTCAGCTTGATGTATCATTTCATTAACCGACATACCCGGATTGTTTTCATTTTCTATAATGTATGATTTAACCTGAGCAGCAGAAATATCTGTAAAGTCATCCTCTATCATATCCTCAATTGTTTCTATTCCAATCTGCTCTTCTGAAATTGTCTCTGTATCTGTTACATCTTCGTTATCAATTATTCCTTCACCTACACGAAAATCTTTTCTGCTAAAGCCTGCGTTATTTAAACCATCCACAATATTTTCAAGCGTATATCTAAAATCCTTAGAGCAAGTCAAAACATAGGATGTATTAAGCAATGATAACGTATGTGATTTTGCATATGGCTGACGCAGAATTCGTCCGACAATTTGCTCAACTTCAATAGCAGAAGTTTTGTTAGCTAAAGACGCTAAAATATATGCAAACGGGCAATCCCATCCTTCTTTTAGCGCATTTACTGTAATAATATATCGTATTTTACACGCGCGGCTCATCAAATCAATTTTCCCGAGCTCATCTATATTAGAAGTTTTTATAGCGATTTCATCTTCTGGAATGCCCATATCTATCAGTGTTTGTTTTATCTTTTCATAGGTTTCATTTTCTTTGCTTTTTATATTGGGCTGCGCTTGGAAAAGAACTATTGGACGAATATATTTTCCGCCGGCTGTTTCCTGCGCTAATGCTTGTTTTTCAATGCTTTTGCGAAGTTGAATTGCATCTTGAATTACATCTTGACGTGAATTACGGTTATATACTATAACCGGCAGCTTAACCATATGTTCTTTTTTTAATTCTCTGGCATCCACATAGCAAAGAATGTTGCTATTTTTGCGAGGAGTAGCGGTCAAATCTAAAATAAAAGACGGATTAAGATTTGATAACATTTCAATGCTTAAATCAGAACTTGCATTATGGCTTTCATCTACAACAGTAATCGGCGATAATTGACGAAGCACTTGAATCAACGCTGTATCAGGGGTTTCAGCAAGTAATGTATCTTTATCATTAAAATACTCTGCAAAACGCAATAGGTTTCCGTTCTCTTGGTAAACTTTACGAACATCCTTTTTCCTGCTGTCTATACGCAAAGAGCCATAACTTAAAATACATACTGTAAGCATTTCTCGCACAGTGTCAGGGGAAAAATTCTGACCGTTTAACAGCTGGTCTTTTGTATATATGCCAACTCTTCCGGCAAAATCAGAATCTAATTTTTGCCTATATGGATGATTAACATTAGAAAGATTTTTAATGGTTTGAACTAATATTGGATCTGACGGAACAAGCCATACAACTACACGCGGTTTATTCGGGGGCATAGCGTCAAAAATACGTTTTAACGAGGCACACGCCATAAAGGTTTTACCTCCGCCCGTAGGAACTTTCATGCAGACATGGGGAACTCCCGGAATAGTATTGTTATATGCCGGAACACCGCCAAAACCCACATTTATATCCTGTTTAAACCAATATTCACGCCATGCAGATATAAGATTATTACTTTTTCTAAGACAATCCAAATATGAAGTTAAATTCTCTATAACTTTCTTTTGATAATTTTTAAATTCCATAATAATACTCCTTAAAGTCTTGAAATATCACGCGGGATTTTTTTAAAGATAATATGATATTTTTCTAATTCCGCATCGGATAAAATACATAAATCCGCATATATGACATAGCTATCCGCCGTTGTTTTTATGTCATGAAGAAAACTCCTGTTTAGCGTAGTAACAGAGTCGCGTTCATAACAAAAATAATATGCGGTAGATATATGTGTTCCTAAATAATATGGCTCGTCAATTTTTGGCTCGGACAAACAAGCTCTTGTTTCTGTGAAATATACATATTCACGGATTTTGTCTGTACCAATATCTTCATTTAACACATCGCCGTTCATAAGCGTATCGCCTAATTCATAGTAACTAAAATTACCGCTCACGCCTTCATAGTTTGATGTTCCATCAATTACACGACGCACTCGTTCAGCGGTTATGTTCTCAGCATAATCCATCATTTCTATCGTTATAAACTTGCGATTACCATTATCAGATTTATTCATATTTAGGACGGCATGTGCTGTTGTACCTGAACCAGCAAAAGAATCTAATATGAGTATATCTTTATTTGATGAACATATATCAATTAAATATTCTATGAGTTTACTAGGTTTAGAAAAGTCAAAATCAATACCTAATGCAGATAATTCTTTAGCACTGTGCCTATTTTCATATGTAGTTATAAAATTAGTCGGTGTTTGTCCATCTGCTTTACGGTCATCCAACCATATTTTAGTATATACATTCCATTTTGAAGGTCTACCATCTGGCTGAATAAGGACTCCCTTTGATTTTTTAAATAGTAAATTGCCATCTTTTTTTTCTGACATATACCTTTCAGCACTCCAACGCCAACAACCGTCACCAGGCTCAGGTAAAACTATTTCTCCATCTTTAATATTAGAAGGCATTGTTTTTCCAGGAGGTATTGCGAATGTTCCATCAGGACATTCAATATAATATCTTTGATTAGGACGAGCATCTAATGATGATTGATATAATCCAAATGGGCGAAATCGTTTACCTTTTTTATTACCTGTAACCTCTATACCAGTATATAATTTTTTTACTATACTTTCTGCAAGTGGTGCCTTAAATTTTTCTATTGCATAAATATTTTTAGAATAAGATAGTATATAATCTATATTGGGAGAGAAAAAATTTCCTTTATTGCCACCCGATTTCATTACCCTTGATACAATGCCACATCTGTTATGATATCCGAATATTTCATCGCACAGTATTTTTAAATTTGCAAATTCATCATCACCAATACTTATGAAAATAACACCATTTTCGGCTAATAATTTTTGTAATAGTTTAAGTCTTGGATACATCATACATAACCATTTGTCATGCCGTGATAAATCTTCACCTTCTTTTCCCACAACCTCACCAAGCCATTTTTTGATGTGCGGATCATTTACATTATCGTTATAAATCCAATTCTCATTGCCTGTATTATATGGAGGATCAATATATATACAATTAATTCGACCTTCATATTGCGGCAGCAAGGATTTAAGCGCGGATAGATTATCCCCGTGGATAATCATATTCTCACTGCCGTTATCTTCTGTATGCTTACCGTGTTCATCATAACTATATTTGCGCTCTAAGACGCGATATGGTACATCCAAATGATGATTAACCACTTTATCTTTTCCAATCCAATCAAGTGTCGGCATAATTTTTCCTCCTGTTTTTATATCACATTTCCAGATGCTTTTAATTGCATTGCATTTTTCATATAAGTACCTCCAAATATTGCCTTACCTTTGTCTCAACTCGTGACATTTTTGCAAATTCCGAAAGTAAAGGAATGTTCTTTGCTCTATATTTTGAATACCTTTTAAACGCATCGGTAATAACTTGTATATCAATGGCATATCTCACTTGCAAAATGTCGCACAATGTATGTTCAATGCAATATACATTTACTTCATTCCCTGAAGGTGTTTTAACACAAACAATTCCTTTTTCATACAACTCTTTTTTTACTCTATGAGCATTAATCTCATTTTTAATAGACGATGTATTATACGAAGCAGGAAATGTCATATCAAATTTTATCGGAGTTCTATCTGCAAAACCTAATAAATATAATGCAGAAACATTTGAAAACACACCTTTTTTAAATCTTATCTGCAAATTATAAAACTCATCATCTAATTTAGTAGGCAAAATATAAACACCTCTTGCAGAATGGTCTAACAATCCTTTGTCTACCATTGCACGCAAAAAGCTGCGATGTATTTTCATTTTATCTACTTGTTCAGTTGTGATTGTGCCACCGTTCAATTCGGCGGCTTTTAAAATTCTTTCTGAATTTGTCATACAACCCTCCAAAAACGACTTTTATGCCTATTATTATATTTTAAACAGGCATAAAAGTCAATATCTCAATTAGAATTTGTTCCATATTTTGTTTACTTAACAAAAAAAGACTCAAATTTCGTTTGAAATTCAAGTCTTTTTCTATCATTCACCCCTGCTTGTCCCACAAGGCTCTTTAAATAAAGTCCGCATTGGTATTTTTGAGTGAAACAAAAACCGCGTAATAATCCCGTTTTTAAGCTCTCGGCTCTGTAAGAAAACCTCGCAA
>CAJTPP010000081.1 GCA_910578235.1 uncultured Clostridia bacterium
TCTGATAAATTCCCATTCTCAGTATAATGAGAATATATTTTGATATTTTCTTTATTTTAATTTTTGACAGTCTTCCTATAACATAATCAAGCGTTATTTTTTTGTCAATAACGCCGTATACAATGCTTGTTATAAACGCTTTATCCTGCTTAGACAGTTCAGTGCCGGCAAGATATTTTTTCAAAATCATATTGGAATATGCTTTATCAAATTCCACTTCATATATTGCCTTCATAGCAATTTCACGCGCACTTGCCATTATCTTCTCCTACGGTTTGCCAGCAGGACAAGGCGTAAGAATTGCAGCGCCGTAGCTGCCACCGCTGCCACATATGTCATTGCCGCGGCCGTAAGTGTCTTTCCCGCACCCTTTAATTCATCCTCGTCAAGAAGATACATATCTTCAAGCGTTTTCATTGCCCGTCTTGAAGCGTTTATCTCTGTAGGCAGCGTAACTACCTGAAAAACAAGAACAAGCCCGAATAAGATCGCTCCCGCCATTGCAAGAGGTCCTATCCCCAGTATAAGTCCTATAATAAATACCGGCATTGACAATGTATTTCCTATATTGACAATCGGCACTATACTGTTACGAATTTTTATAGGAACATATCCCGTCTGATGCTGCACCGCGTGACCGCATTCATGCGCCGCGACGCCTATTGCCGCTACCGATGTGGAATTATATGTTGAGTCTGACAGTCTTATAACATTTTCCTTCGGGCTGAAATGATCAGTAAGCTCACCCGAGACACGCTCCACACGTATACTGTAAAGTCCGTTCGCGTCAAGTATTTTTCTTGCCGCTTCCGACGCGGTAAGTCCTCTGCGGCTGTAAACCTCGTTATACTTACTGAATGTGCTTTTTACCCCAAACGACGCGAACATTGTAAGCGCAAACGCTATTATAACCAAAACATATGTCGGATCAAAATAATACATCCATGTTCCTCCTATCCTAAAATAATACCCGTTTCTATTTTATGTCCCCGGGCATAATCCTCAACCCTCATTTTCTTACTGTTCGGGAACTGCGCCGTCACTATATACAGTGTACCTTTTCCGCACGCAACTTTCATTCCTCTGCCTTTTTCAATAGAAATAACAGTTCCAGGCAAACAATCCGCATTATCATCACACACAACTGCAGACACTATTTTTAGTACACCGTCTTTATATTTCGTGCTTGCAAGCGGCCACGAATTCATTCCGCATATAAGCTTTGATATTTCTCCCGCAGATTTGCTCCAGTCAATAATCCCCATTTCCCTTGATATCATCGGCGCATAGGTATGATCCGCATGATTTTGCGGTATTGGCGTTATATTCCCTTCCTCAAGTCTGCCTATAGTCTCAAGCAACAATTCTCCGCCTATCTTCGCAAGACGGTCAAATAATTCCTCCGAAGTTTCATATTTACCGATTTCCGTTTTCGCTGTAAGCAAAATATCACCTGTGTCAAGACCGCTGTCCATTTTCATTGTCGTCACGCCCGTTATCTTTTCTCCGTTTATAACAGCCCATTGTATGGGCGCCGCGCCGCGGTATTTAGGCAAAAGAGACGCGTGCACATTTACGCAGCCATATTCCGGATAATCTATAATATATTCGGGTAATATTCCTCCATAAGCAACCACAACAATCAGATCAGGCTGTAATTCATCCAGCACATTTTTTAATTCACCGTTCTTCAACTTTTCAGGCTGAAAAACAGGCAGTCCCGCTTCAACAGCGACAGCTTTGACTTCTGTGGGCACAAGTTTGTGTCCCCGCCCTTTCGGTCTGTCCGGCTGAGAAACCACTCCAACTATATCGAGTCCTGATTCTATCATCATTTTAAGCGTTACCGCCGCAAAATCAGGAGTCCCCATAAAAAGAATTTTCATAGTATTATCTCCGTTAATCAAGAAATTTTATTACTCTGTCAAGAAACAGCTTTCCGTCCAGATGCTCTGTCTCATGGCAAATCGCGCGAGCAAGCAGTTCCTCTCCTGTAAGCTTAAACCATTTCCCGTCTCTGTCCTGCGCTTTTACAGTAACAACATTAGGTCTTGCGACCTCGCCCCATACTCCGGGCACACTCAGACATCCTTCACTGCCTGTCTGTTCGCCGCTCTGCTCCATTATTTCGGGATTTATAAGCTCTATCCTACCATCTCCAACATCTATAACCACAGCGCGCTTTAGGATGCCAACCTGTGGCGCGGCAAGTCCCACACCGTTATACTGCTGCATGGTATCATACATATCGTCAAGCAGTATATGAAGCTTTTCATCAAAATTCTTTACCTGCTTACAATTTTTGTAAAGAATTTCGTCATCCTTAGTACGAATTTCACGAATTGCCATTTTCTTCCCTTCTTTCTAATAAATCATCCCCGGTGCTTTGTCTATAATAATTGCTATACCTTCATAATCTTTATTATTTCGGCATGCAATCTCAGCCTTATACAGCCTTTCAGCAAGAGCGTCGTCATCCTCGCATTTAAAAATAATCTGCCATCTATACTTATTCTTTAACTTTGAAATATACGACGGAATAGGCCCCAGAACCTGTATTTTCTGTCCTATATCCTGTATATCACCTATCTCACTCACAAAATATCTCGCCGACTGAGCCGTAAGTGCCTCACTGTTTCCCTGAAAATGAACACTCACCAGTTTACAAAACGGAGGATACCACATAAGTCTGCGCTCGGCGATCTCACTTTCGTAAAATCCCTTATAATCATGTGTCCCGACAAGGCGCACTGCTTCATGATCGGGCGTATATGTCTGTATCACGGCGCGTCCTTCGCTTTTCCCTCTGCCCGCGCGTCCCGATACTTGCTCCAGCATAGAAAATGTTCTTTCCCCGCTTCTGAAATCGTTCATATGAAGCATTGTGTCAGCCGTTATTACGCCGACCAGAGTCACATTTTCAAAATCCAGTCCCTTTGCGACCATCTGTGTTCCTATAAGAATATCAATTCTGTCCTTTTCAAATTTCTCAAGAATTTTTTCATGAGAATGCTTTTTGCCTGTAGTATCCATATCCATACGTATTGTGGACGCCGCAGGAAAAAGACTTTTTATCTCTTCCTCGACTTTCTGCGTCCCTCCGCCGAAATAACGGATATATTTACTTCCGCACTCCGGACACACCTTATAATTCGGACGGCTGTATCCGCAGTAATGACATTTCAGCAAATTATCAAACTTATGATATGTAAGAGAAATATTACAGTTCGGACACTGCGGCACGTATCCGCAGGTACGGCAAGACACAAAAGTTGAAAACCCCCGTCTGTTCAAAAACAATATGGTTTGCTCTCCGCGCTGCAGATTTTTATCCAGTTCTCTGTAAAGTCTGCCCGAAAGCATACTTTTATTACCCTTTGACAGTTCGCTACGCATATCTGTTATAAATATTTCAGGCATTTTGTTATTATTATATCTTGTATTCATTTCAAGGAGAGTATACTCTCCTGTTTTTGCCTGATAATAACTTTCCACACTCGGCGTTGCGGAAGCGAGCACAACAGCCGCTCCATTCTGCGCAGCCCTAAACTGCGCCGCCTCGCGCGCATGATAACGCGGCGACATATCGGACTTATAGGTGTCAGAATGTTCCTCGTCCATTATAATGACGCCTATATTTCTAAGCGGCGTAAACACCGCGCTTCTCGCTCCGATAACAATATCGGCTTCACCGTCCTTGATACGCTTCCATTGATCATATCTCTCTCCAAGTGACAAAGCGCTGTGAAAAATAGCTATACGGCTTTGAAAACGCGACATAAAACGCGACACCATCTGCGGGGTAAGAGATATTTCAGGAACAAGCATGAGCGCTGTCTTACCCATGGAAACAGCATTCTCAATAGCCTGCATAAACACCTCTGTTTTTCCGCTCCCGGTCACTCCGTGAAGGAGATATGTTCTGCTCTCTCCTTTTTTTACAGACGCGTTTATCGCGTCAATAGCCTTTTTTTGCTCCGGCGTAGGAAGCATTTTTTCACTTTTCGCAAATGAAATATTCCTATACGGATCACGGTCGACCGTCAGCATAAACTCCTCCGCCAAGCCCTTAGTTACAAGAGCCTTTGCCGCATTTGACGAACCGCCCGTAAACTTTACCAAATCACTTTGCGAAACAAAATCGTTTCCGCATAAAATATCCAGCATCTTTGCCTGTACAGGGGCTTTTTTCTGAATCCTTTCTATCTCCCTTGCGGCCTCCTCGCCACTTATTTTAAGGCGCAGACACTTTATCTGTTTATCCCTTACCAAGATACTGCTTCGGTATTCATGCCTAACAATACCGTCTTTCATCATTTCAGTCACACGGCTTCTTATGTCGTTATCAAACAGTCCCTTCAAAGCGTCATATTCCATACCGCCGCCGTTATCCTTTAAGTGCTGCACAATTTTTAAGCGGATATCGCCTTTTATATTATCTTCCTTTTCAAGAATTATCCATTCCTTACTTTTAAGCGCAGTGCCGGCGGGCACTATTGTATGAATTATATCAAGATACGATGAAAGATACTTTTTATGCATCCATTCTATCACCGCCAGCATTTCCGCGTCAAAACCGGGAGTGTCGTTTGCAAGTTTTATTATGGATTTCAGAGTACGGGAACCGCTTTTTTCGGAAAATCCCATACAAAATCCCTCGATCTCTTTATTCCCTCTGGCAAATGGCACCAGTACCCTGCTGCCGATTTGCATTTTATCCTCCAGTTCAGAAGGAACAAGATAATCAAAAAAACGGTCTGTTTTTTTTGATCTGTGATCCACAATAATCTTTGCTATCATACTTTTTTCACCTTATTCCACAGTTTCCTCCGAAACTTCTTCTGCTGTTTCCGCCATATAAATTCCCTCTGAAGCATCATTTTCCGTATTATTCAATGACATAATATTTGCCGCCTTTTCATCCTCCCATGCCTGGGCGCGCGCTATAGCCTCAGAGCGCACATATCCCACCTTACCTGTGACAATTTCATCAGAAGCAATAGTTACAGGCTTGTCGTCTCCAAAAGCGTCGTAATCCTCCATACGCGCCTTGCCTATCATTCTCGCTCTTTTCGCCGCCATTGTTACAAGAGTATAACGGCTGTCCACACATTTTGAAAGCTCGCTTATTCCAGGTCTGATCATCATCATTTTTTCCTCCATATTATAAATATTGTTCTGTTAATAATTTATCTACAAGGCTTTTAGCCTGTACTTTCCCGCGCATTGTTTCCTCAATTTCGCTCACACATTCATCAAGGCTGTCATTCACAAAAATATAATTATACTTCCGCGCCTGTTCAAACTCCCACCTCGCCGCTTCAAGACGTTCCTTTATCTGCTCGTCCGTTTCACGCCCTCTTTCGGCAAGGCGTTTTTTCAGTTCCTTCATAGACGGCGGTACAATAAACATCAGCACCGCCTCAGGAAAAATCGCCTTTACTTTAAGCGCGCCCTGCGGCTCAATTTCAAGCAAAACATTTCTTCCCTCATCTAAAATATTTTCTACCGCTTTTTTAGGAGTGCCATAGTAATTACCGCTGTAAACCGCATACTCCAGCATTTCCCCATTATCTATCATATTTTTGAATTTGTCAACTGTGGTATAATTGTATGTCACACCGTCAATTTCATCCTTGCGTATTTCACGCGTTGTTGATGACACAGATAAAAACACGTCATTTTCTTTATTTTCCAGAAGCTTCGCGCAAATGGTTCCCTTTCCTGTCCCTGACGGGCCTGACATTACAAATAATATTCCCTTATTCTTCATTTTTTAAAGCCTCCAAATCATTGTCTCCGCTCAGTCTGCCGGCTACCGTCTCAGTCTGAAGCGCTGACAGCACAATATGGTCGCTGTCCGTTACTATAACGGCTCTTGTGCGTCTGCCGTATGTAGCGTTTATAAGATTGCCTTTATCCTCAGCCTCACGCACAACTCTCTTTATAGGAGCGGACTCGGGACTTACAACCGCAACTACTCTGTCTGCGTTTACCATATTTCCGAATCCTATATTTATTAGTCTCATATTCTCACCTACTCAATATTCTGAATTTGTTCTCTAAGCTTTTCAATTTCGCCTTTAAGTGTCACAACTGTCTTTGCAATATCTATATCACCGGCTTTTGAACCTATGGTATTAACCTCCCTGTTAATTTCCTGAATAAGAAAATCAAGTCTCCTTCCGGCAGGCTCGCCGCTGTTTACAATATTGTCAAACTCGGTAAAATGACTTGCAAGCCGTACAGTTTCTTCATTTACCGCCACCTTATCGGCATAAATTGCCACCTCAGTAAGAATACGCGTCTCGTCAATCTCCGTACCGTCAAGCACTTCTTTTATTTTTTCATACAGCCTATCGCTGTACTCCTTTACGGTCTGCGGTGAACGCCTATCAATTTCATCCGACAGCGTTTTCATATACGCAATTCTTTCACAAAGATCCCTCTCTATTCTTTCGCCTTCACGCTCGCGCATGGCCACAAAATCATCCAGAGCGCCGTCAAGCACGCCGCGCACCGTATTCCATAACTGTTCCTCATCCTCATCAAGACGCTCTACCTGAAAAACCTCCGGATTTTTAGCCACACTTGTCACTGTTATATCATCCTTCAATCCAAATTCATCGCGCAGACAATACAAAGCGTCTATGTAGTTCTTTGCCGCGGCTTTGTTCAATGAAATCATTTTATCAGCCGTTTCAAAGTTCTCTACGTTCAGGTAGATATCCACTTTGCCTCTCGTTATACTCCGCGATACATATTTCCTTATTTTATCCTCAAGAAACCCCAAATGACGCTGTACCTTAATATTATAATCTGAATACCTGTGATTAACTGATTTTATTTCAACAAGTATTTTCTTGCCGTCTGTCACGGCTTCGCGTCTGCCGTAGCCTGTCATACTTTTCAGCATTGTTCTTCTCCTGTTATATGTTTATTCAGCAGGCATATTTGCCCATTATCTTATCTATTATAACACATTTATTTCGTTTTGCCACTATTTTTTTGAAAAATTTATAATTTTTTCACAAAATAAAAAATCGCCGCAACAAAGGCAACGATTTTTATGACATTTATTTAATAAAACCAAGTACAGTATCTGTTATATCCACACTTTCCGCAGGGATAGTCACAGTTTGCGCCTCATCTGCAACCTCGTCCTTCTCATTAAACTTCATTTTCAGACTAAGCTTTACATCTTCGATACCGGCGCTTACATCAATCATAATATCAGACGTTTGTTTTACTCCGTCACACTCCATATCCATTGAACAGGTAAACTTGATCATTTCCTCAATCATTTTCATATCCTCAGCATTTAATTGCGAAGCTCCGATATTCTTAATGATTGTATTAAAATCATCCGGAGATATATCCAGTTTAACCGTATATCCTCCGTCTTTTTTTTCTGTAACTGATATGTATGGATCAATCTCCTCCCATGTATCAAACATTGACGCGGCCATAACTGCCGTACTAATATCAACATCGTCTCCCTGCGACACCATATCCATTATCAGCTGCATATAATTTTTCAACAGTCCGGTACTGTTTATCGTCTGATTAAAGCTTGCTGACAACCCCATTTCTTCAGTCAACCGATCTAAATCAAGCTTATACCATGTAATTCCGTTAAATGTAACTGCCGCAAATTTTAAAAATTTATCATCAATATTCTTTGAAATATGTTCCAGAATATCAGTCTTTATATAAAGTTTTCCATCATCAAATATTACATCCGCTTTCGCATCCTCAAGCGAAATGTCTCCAAATTCCGTATTCAGTAAAATATTCATTCGAGACGAGCTGTCAATTCCTCCGCTTTCAGCCGTTCCTTTTAACGAAAAATTGAAAGTATCGTAGTTATCAGAATAATTAACATCAATGTCAAATAGCTCGCTGCAACTGTTAAAATCAGGTATCTTCATCTCAAACAGCCTGTTCATATTCGGCATGATATTCTCAAAGTCCTTAAAATACCCGTCATAATCCATTATTATAACCGTTTCGCTGTCGCCGTCCCAGCCAACCTGCATATCCAGAGCATTGCTCATAAAACGTATAGGAACAAGAGTGCTGCCGTCAACAACCATCATCGGCACATCCATTGTGAGTGTCGACTGTTCGCCGTTCCTGTCAATATAGATCATATCATCCATAAGAGTGAATTTGATTATTATATCATCTTTTTTAGCCGTCACCAGTTTATGCGCATCATCATATTCAACGCTTGCTCCCATATTTTCAAGCGCCGTCCTGAACGGTATCATAACTCTGCCGTCAGCATTTACGGGTTTTACGCCATCGCAGTCTACAATCGTATCATTATACAAAATATTTATCTGAGAATTGTCAGCCGCCGCACGATAAATTCTTTCCACTCTGCCTGCCGCTTGTACATTTACTGCGGATGTAAAAGTTATAGCGGCGGTTAAGGCCAATAATGTTATTTTTCTCATCGCATATCACTCCTGTCAAATTTTTCTTATCTAAATTATAGCATACAAATATAAAATAAGCAACATTATTATTGTTTTTTTCGCTCTGTTATGGTATATTATTTATTGTAGAATTAACACAATTGGAGGATAATATGGCATTTGACGCAATAACGGTCCGCTGTCTTGTAAAAGAACTACAGGACAAGCTTATAAACGGACGCATAGACAAAATACATCAGCCCGAAAAGGATGAAATCACCATGCATGTTCGCACTCGCTCCGACAGCTGTAAGGTTGTGCTTTCAGCGAGTCCGGCTCATCCGAGAGCGCATTTCACAGACGTATCAAAGAAAAATCCGATAACAGCTCCCATGTTCTGTATGCTTCTCAGAAAGCATATAGGCAGCGGTAAAATCACAGCTATAGAGCAAGACGGCTTTGAACGTATTATACGCTTTTCCATAGAAAGCTATGACGAGCTTGGCGATCTCACAACAAAATATCTTATCATAGAAATCATGGGAAGACATTCAAATATAATACTTACAAATCATGAAATGAAAATACTTGACTGCATAAAGCACATCGACTTTACAATAAGCTCTGTAAGACAGCTTATGCCGGGACTTCAATATGTATCGCCGCCGCCTCAAAACAAAACGGATCTGACTGATATTGAGCAAAGTGTTGATATAGACTTTTCCTCGCCGCTTCAAGACGCTGAAAAAGCCATACTTTCTTCTGTCTCCGGCATCAGTCCGCTGACAGCCCGTGAAATTGTTTACCGCGCTTTTGGAAGAACTGATATAAAAAACAGCATTCTTACAGACAATGGCAAAAACAAAATACTGTATGAAACTGTACAGCTTGCAAAAACCGTAAAAAGCAACAATTTTTCACCATGCATGATTGTTGACAGCGTATCAGGAAAACTCATGGATTTCAGCGCTGTTGAAATAAAACAATATGAAACGCTTGCGGATATAAAATATTTTGATAATATAAGCGCTTTGCTTGACAGCTTTTACAGAACACGCGATATGCATGAGCGCATGAGGCAAAAAAGCGCCGACCTTTTAAAGCTGCTTTCAAACAATATTGAGCGTATTTCAAAAAAGCTGATTATTCTTACAAAAACACTTAATGACTCGGAAAAGAAGGATAAACAAAAAATTTACGGTGATTTACTAATGGCCAATCTATATAATATTGAACAAGGCCAAACGGAAATTGAAGTGCAGAACTATTATGAAAATAATTCGCCTATGGTCAAAATAACTCTTGATCCGCGTCTGACTCCCTCGCAAAACGCCCAAAAATACTATAAAAAATACAACAAATCTAAAACAGCGGAGATTGAGGCCGCAAAGCAGATACAAAACGCAAAAGCTGACCTTGAATATCTTGAAAGTACACTTGCAGCCGTTGAAACGGCTGATACGGAAAGCGATCTCAACTCCATACGCTCGGAACTTATTGCGGAAGGATATCTGAACAGAAAAGTCAATCCGAAAAAACAGAAACAAACGGCATCAAAACCCATGCATTTTGTAAGCAGCGACGGCTTCGATATTTATGTGGGAAAAAGCAACGCGCAAAACGACTACCTGACACTGCGCTTTGCCAATTCATCCGATTGGTGGTTTCATACAAAAAATATACACGGCTCGCACACTGTCATTAAACTTGGTCTTGACAAGGAAGTTCCGAAATCAACCATCACCGAAGCAGCGCAGATTGCAGCATATTATTCAAAAGGACGGGACTCTTCGCAAGTGCCTGTAGACTTCACCAGAATAAAAAATGTCCGGAAACCAAACGGCGCAAAGCCTGGCATGGTAATATACGATCATTATAATACTATTTATGTTACACCAAAAGAATTGAAAACTGAATAGATACAACTATAAAACAAGCTATTAAACTTGGCACTATCGCCTTTCAAATCAGCAAGCCGAATCAAGACAACCTGTGAACAAAACCAAAGCCCGGCTTTTCTCTGGTGTGTCTGATAAACAAGATGGGCTTTTTCTAATCGCACTTTACTGCTTATCCGATTTCTCCCGAAAAACAAAAACACCGCCGAAAACCTTGATTTTACAGAGTTTTCGGCGGTGTTTTTGGCGTTCCCGAGGTGACTTGAACACCCGGCCTACCGCTTAGGAGGCGGTCGCTCTATCCAACTGAGCTACGGAAACATTTATAA
>CAJTPP010000082.1 GCA_910578235.1 uncultured Clostridia bacterium
CCGCCGATGTGTTTCGCCTGCGGCTACACACACGCAAGCGGAAAATATTATTTTCGCTTGCTCTTATGGTAAATATGAGGTAAAGCTATCGCAATACCTCATATTACCAATCGGCAATCCGTCATTTCATTCCGTAATTGCCTTAACAGGAATGTGCCACATTCCTGTAATATCTCTTACGAAAAATCTACCAACGGAAGTCCGTAGGTATGCCTTTTTCATCAAGATATTTTTTGCGTGCTTCCTCACGCTCCTGCTCTGTCGGAGCAGTTTTATATGCGGTATAATGCTCACGCATTACCATTAAATTTAATTTCTTTTCAAGCTCCCGTTTAATATCCGTTTCGTATTCGTATATATCGAAACAATGATATTTCACTAAGGCTAAAAATAAGTCCATAGGTATCTGTACTTTTTTCATATCTTATCCTTTCAAGGTGGCAAGATGCCCTATTGTTAAGATAGGGGCATCTTGCCACCTTCTTTTACAATTCCCAGCACCACTGTTTACCATCTTTGACTGCTTGAATGTTCAAAGCCTTTTTCGCATTTCTCAAAGTTTTGTTGGATATACCTCGTTCATCAGCAAGCTCGGCAATCTTTGTCTGCGGCATTTTACCGTCCGCAAGCAGATTTTCAAGAAAATCCATCGCCGCTTTTTGCTTCATTCCTTTTGCCGTTCCCGAAAGTAAATCATCAGCATTTATGTCGTATTCGCCAATCCATTCAAATCCGCTATCTTCGCTTAACCTAAATGCAATAGATTTTGCTTCGGGAGCAAGAGAGCTTTTCACTTGACATATTACTCTAACTTCCGGCTCGTCCTTAATTCTGCCAACTATCAGAACGCTTCTTGCCGCTGCTTGAAAATCAATAGAGCCTAACCCTCTGTATGCTGATTTTCCCATACTGCATTTATTCATATGACCGATTAAAACAATCGCACAGCGATATTTTTCCGCAAGCTCTGCTATATGCTTCATAACAGGACGGATTTCATTTGCTCTGTGCATATCCACATCAGCGCCTAAAAAGCCTTGTATCGGGTCTAACACTACAAGCCTTGCACCTGTTTCACATATAGCCTTTTCAAGCCGTACATCAAGCATTGTCAGCGGTGTATCCTTATCATCAATTACAAGTACCTTTGAACAATCAGCATTAGCAGCTACAAGACGAGGTTTTATTGTATCGCCCAAACCGTCCTCCGCAGTTTGATATATAACGCTGACAGGCGGTTTTGCTTCCTCATCAATAATACTTTCACCTTTGGTAAGTCTTGCGATAATCTGTAAAACAAGCGTTGTTTTACCCTCGCCGGGGTCGCCTTGAATAATCGTGATTTTACCGTAAGGAATAAACGGATATAGCAGCCATTCTACACTTTCGCATTTTACATCTTGCATATTTATCAACTTTAACTCGTTAGTCAAAATTTTCACCTCATTTCTATTGAAAAGTTTGTAGAAATGTGGTAAAATAAGTCCGTATGAGGGGAATGTTTTACCACATTTCCAAGTCCTTTTGTATTTGCCGATACATTAGGACTTTTCTTTTTCTTCCAAACCGTTGTATGTTTCTGCTACAAGGTTAAGAGTGTCTAAAAAATCATCTGTTATATCAGAGCATTTTTCTATCCTCTGAAGCTCTGCTAAAATTGCCGACATCTGATTTCTTAAAGCCTTGAATACTCTTGTGTTGCCCTGCACGATTATATCTCTTTCGGATAACCGTTTTACGATATAATCTTGCTTTGTAAGTCCCGACAATCTGACACGCATATTCAAATCTTCGCTTTCTTCGGGAGATACACGAAAAGCAACGGTAACATTGCGCCATCTGCCGCGCTTATCCAATGTTTTCAGCATTTAATTCACCCCTTTCATTATCGAGTTTATCCGCCATTTCAATTTGCTTCGAGGGGAACAGATGAGCATATCTATATGTAATATCAATGCTTTCGTGTCCTACTCGGTCAGCGATTGCAACCGCTGAAAAGCCTAAGTCAATCAAGTGTGATATATGACTATGCCTTAATGCGTGAATTTTGATACGCTTAACTCCTGCTTCCTTTGCACCTCTGCGCATTTCGTGGTGCAGATAGCTTTTAGTTACAGTAAACATTCTGTCGGTAGGCTTTATACCGTAAAGCATTTTGATATATTCCTCGATTTCCTCACATAAAAATTTTGGCATTTTAATTGTTCGCTTGCTTTTCTTTGTTTTTGGGTCTGTAATAATATCTCTTTTTCCTATACGCTGATAGGACTTGTTAATACGTAAGGTGCTGTTTTTCAAGTCAAAATCTTCGGGAGTGAGAGCAAGCAGCTCACCCACTCGAATACCGCACCAATAAAGCACCTCAAACGCATAGAACGATAACGGCTTATCCATCATTACATCAGAGAATTTTGTGTATTCCTCTTTTGTCCAAAACTCTACCTCCACGCCGTCTTTATCGCCCATATTTCCCGCTTTCGCAGCGGGATTGCTTTTCAAATCATAATACTTGATTGCGTGGTTGAAAATCGCACTAAGCTGATTATGTATTGTTTTCAGATATGTAGGCGCATACGGCTTGCCTTTTTCATTACGATAAGCCATAATTTCATTTTGCCATTTAATAACATCTTTTGCGGTTATAGCGTTCATTTTCTTATCCATGAAAAAGGGAAGTATCTTTTTGTAAATGATATTTTCCTTTGTAATAAAGGTATTTTCTCTTAATCGTTGCTTTAAGTCAGCAACATAGATTTCAACAAAAGTTTCAAATTTCATATCAAAATCCGCTTTTGCCTGCCTTAAATACTCCCGTTCCCATTCAAGAGCATCCTTTTTCGTGTCAAAACCTCGCTTCATTTTCTTTTCACGCACCCCATTATAGTTTTCGCAATAGAACGAAGCATACCATTTTCCTCTTTTCTTATCCTTGTAAGCTGGCATTATATATCCCTCCTTATGATTTTTTATATATTTTTTCGTAGAAATACTCACGATTCAATCTTCCGTGCATTGTCAAATATCCCTGAGCTTCCTGTTCCTCATTCAGCTTTTTAATCAGTTTATAAGCATAGGCTTGAGAAACTTCAAGGACTTTTGCAACTTCGTCTGCTCTCATAAATAATGTCTTTTCCATTGAAAAACCTCCTTAAAGTTAAAATATATATTATTGCCGCTCTACCTGTAACAGCTTCCTGCCGTGAAACCCTGTTCGGCTCTGCGGTGTATTTATCAATCTCGGCTCGCTCGCTTTGGAAACCAAAGGTCTTGGCAATACTTGCTGATTGAATAGCACCGTTACAGACGGTCATTCAGTTTTTACTAAACATTTTGATTTAGTAATTATATTATACAGAAATGTTTAGTGTTTGTCAAGAGGTTTTCAAAAAAATATTAAACTTTTTAATTTAGTATTGATTTTGATGTTGAATTATGTTATACTGTGTATAAATTATCAGAATAAGAGGTGTTATTATGGCTATCGGTAACAGGATAAAGCTGTTTCGTAATATGCGAAACCTAACACAAAAGGAATTAGGAGCAAAGGTCGGTTTTCCGTTTAATGCTACCGATGTGCGTATTGCACAGTATGAATCGGAAAAACGAATACCAAAGGACGATATGGTAAACAAGCTCGCTTCAATCCTTGATGTATCGCCTGCAGCAATTAAAGTACCCGAAATTGATACTTATATCGGAGTTATGCACACATTATTTACCCTTGAAGATACCTTTGGAATTAAGGTTAATAAGATAGACGGTGAATTGTGCATAAGTCTTGATAAGACAAATTCCGCATATTTATCAATGTTTGAAATGCTCAATTCTTGGCAGATGGAATATGAAAAATTCCAAAATGGCGAAATCACTAAGGAAGAATACGACTATTGGCGTTATAACTATCCCAAAGTAGAAGCGGAGCGTTTCAAACAGGATATTGACAAACTGCGAAAAGCGAAAAAGCAGCAATCCGAATAAATGTTGGAGGTATTACCTATGGACAAAATTGTCGAATTATTAACTAACATTTGGTCTTTAAGTACAGACCAAATAGCGATTATATCTTTGCTTATAACATTATTAATATTTGTTATTGGAAAATTATCAGAAAATCGTTTAAAAAAATTTGAAATTCGCAAAGCGGAATATCAAAAATTAATTGATTTCTTTCAAGATATGTTTTCCAATGTAGATATTAAAGATGCCACTAAGCTTACCGAAAGCAAAAATTTTAAGCAAAAGTTTATCGCTATGGGTGCATCTGCTGCTATCTATGGTTCTAAAAAGCTATATAGTACCTATATTTTTTATCGCATTTTGGCATTAGATGAAAATGTACAAAAGACCCGCTGGTATTCGTCAGATATGATACTCTATTCATTAGGCGAAATGTATAAAATAATTCGTAAAGAAATAGGACTAAATCACGATTTAATTCCATTCGATGTGCCAGATATGCTATCATTCTACATATCAGATTTTATAAAGCCAGAATTCAAAAAGAAATTTTATCAGTATCATTTTAATAAATTTGCAATCAAATCTGCGATTGTTTGGGGAAAAATCGAAAAACTGATTCCTTTAGTATGGTTGCAAAATTATATAATAAAACCTTTCTTTCTGTTGTGCTTTTGCATTATAAGATTTCCATTTAAATTACTGATAATCACCCCTATCAAAATTATAAAAAATAGAAAGCAACAATCCGAATAAACGAAAAAATACCACTGAAAACTTTACCGTTTTCAGTGGTATTTCTATATAGTCAGTATTATCGGCTTATAATACAAATAGTATCATTTTAGTATCACAAGCTGTTTTCAACCCTTAAAAAGTCAGTGTTTATGCGACTTTCAAGGTTTTATGACATCATTCCCACTCGCTCCTGATAAATCAATCTTAAACAATTTTGTATGGGTGATTTATCACAGAGTATTTACATTTCTTGTATTATTCATTTATTTTTCACTATCTGATTTTTTGTTGCCATATTGTTGCCAGCATTAATAAAACAAAATTATTTTACTTCCTTTATTGTAAGTTTACGTGTACCATCTTTTAGAATTTCTTTTTTTGTATAAATCCCATTATTGTCAAGCTTCTTTTCATATGGGCGACCAAGTTTATCATGCCCTTGTTCAAAAATCCCTTTTCGTGTACTCAAAGAAATTTCATCAATTAACGATACATCTCTATTTTTTGATAGAACAATGCTATTTTTATTTTTCTTCATAGTAAATGCCTCCGTTCAAAACTCTCTTATCATATTTTTTACTAACATAAATATAATTTTTGTTCATTAGCTATCATTTAATAATATTTGTTTAGTATTTTACAGGTCTTAACAAATGTTTTATACCTAATATCCATATTATTTTGCTCTATTCAGTTTTTTAGTATCAAAATGGTATCACATAAAATCAATACACAATATAACCTTTTGACATTATCTATAATACCATATGACTTATGAAAATTCAAGACTTATATCAGAGTATTAGCATAATTTAACCTCTATATATCCTACGCACATTCTGGTACTTTTTATTATGCAACATAATGATAGTTAATAGCGTGAATAACATCGTTATAATCGTTTTCTGCTATCTCTAAAACATTTTCATCATCCCAACCTACGCTTAGCACTTGTAAGAACTTACAAAATTCAAAGATATGTTCCTCAACCTCACTTGTAAGATTTTGGCGAATACTATAAGTCTTTGCAATAAGCAAAACTTTTTGAGCTGCTAAATCTATTATGTGAGTATTATTGTTAGGGTGGGCATAGCCATAATGTTGATTTGGTGTCAACATTATTAAATTCTCGACGTAATGCATAATTTCAGGAAATTCATTTTTCGGGAAAATATGGTGTACTTGTGTCGGAGCAGTGCTATCATCTTGACCGTCAATAAACATAGTTAACTCAGATATATTTTCTCTATATTGATGTGTAAAATCACGCAACAGCCTTTTTGCACGGGACATCATCTGCTCAAAATATCCATCTCTCCTATCAATGTTAGGATGGGTTGCAAGCCATTCTTGTCTTGTTATATCTTTAGGCTTGTCACGATAAACATCTCGAAAATTATCTTGATTATACATCATGTCAGAACGGTTAATTTTATGCTTCGACATCCTGCCTTTCTCAGAGCCAAGTTTATCTCTGCCGAAAGCAAGAGGATTAACTACCTTTGTAAATATTCGTTTTGGCTCGTAATCCTTTTGTATTGGAGTATAGATATGATAAAAATCAATAAAAGTTTGTTTCATAGTGTTAAAGTGAGCAGAATCTTGATTTTCAAAGAAGTCATTAAAAACGTCAATAAGTTCACTATCGACAAGCACCTTTTCAATATAACACTGTAAAAATCTTAACGCATATACATCATTTCGAGCAATATATTCAAGAATATCTCTATTTTCAATTATATATAAATGCCTCGATGTTTCTGAAATATCTTTGATTACTCCTGCATAACAAAGCATATTAAGAGGTTGTGAAAAAACCTTGTCATATTCATTTTCTGCAGTTCTTTCGTCTGTTCCAGGTTTTGAATATGTTTCAGCTATTGTTTGTTTTGCATATTCACTTTGCCAAATATCCTTAACAGCAAAATGATCACTAACATTATCGACATAATCTAATATGAAGTCAGAAATTGACCAAACAACATCTGGTGTACACTTTTGATCTATCCATCTACCGTTATGACTTTTTCTTATGTCGTAGTCGTGCTGATTACAAAAATTTTTAATATCTTGTTGTGTTAACATATTCTTATCCTCACTTTACAAAATCAAATAATGATATTTGAGTATCGTCTTTTTCTATAAATGTTTCTGTTATAGGTGCTTTTTTATTTGTTTTCCGCAATAAGCCATAAAAGAATACTGAGCAAGCATCTACATTTAATGAACGTGTCTGATAGTTCCTTGCAATTTGATAAAAGCTCCTATATTCATCTGTTGAAAAATATAACATCTGCTCATTTGTCAACTCCTCACCATTTTTAGGTACTAAAATAGCAAGTGAACCGTTAACAAGTACATTCTTCGGCTTTTTCATAACACGAGGTTTATATGTCATATTTGGTGTTATATAAATGTCTTTTTTATCGAAATACTCATATACAGATAATTTTTTTGCTTCATCTACAGATATATAAGAATCGTATCCATCTAAATTTATAATTTCTGTGCCTGTATCATTGATATTTCTTGATTTTAAAACTCTTATCTCTCCATTATCCGAAAGCATTGTATTTGTTATTTGCCTATCTCTGAACACCTTAAAAACATTAAAATCAAGTTTTTTACATACATTATCAAATTCTTGATTTCGATATATTATCCAATATGGTAATTTATCGTCAAATATATATTTCTGTTGCTGTATTAAATATTTTCTTTGTGTAATCGAAACAACATGAGTTATTGAGGGTTTGGTAATGTTGTTTATGAAAATAGCCAATGTTTCTACAAGGACTCCCGGAAAGCCTTTCTCTCCAAAATCAATAATGCAATCTACTGCTTTTTTCGCAATATATTCTCTTGACGGTGCAAATTCAGGCGTGTTCAAAAGAAATTTCGGAAATACCAATGCAACATAATTGCCGATTTTTAATGCTTTATCCAAGAAAAACGAACAGATATTTGTTGTATCTTTATTGACAGCATTCCGTTTATATATATTTAATAAACCATTTGTTGATTTCATTTTGTAAAACGGAGGATTGCCGATAATATAATCATACCTGTCATCAAATTCGTGTAACAAAAAGTCAGCATTGATATAATTTATAGTGAAATTATTTGGAATACTATAATTTTTCAATATTTGTTTAGTAATTTCCAAGCTGTTTACATCTATGTCAACAACATCAAGTATAACATTTTTACCCTCAAATTTTTTTATTATCAAAGGTATAAAATTGCCCACACCGACAGATGGCTCAAGTATTCTCACGCTATCTTTATCTGCATCAGGCAAAGCTTTCATCATTTCTGTAATCAATGACTTGCTTGTGAAGTAAGCAGCGTGGTCGGTACGTCTTGTATTAGCCATTTCAGCGACTTTACTCAATGTGGCAGAAGATAAATTCATTGGATTTTTTTTTACAAATCCAAACAAAGCATCAAAATCTTTTAAATCAGGTGAAGATGCAATTTTGTTTATTGTAGCTGTGTTTATTATTTTGCAATTTAAAGCTGTTTTAATTTTTTTTGCAATAGATTGGAAAATAGCAGTAGGAACAGCCTCACCCAATGATTGACGAATTTTTATTTCTTCCTTTTTCAACTTCTGGTAAGTTATTAAGTTCATCAACATTTTCCTCAGCCCATTTAAACGAGTACGGTACCGTCATCATCAACATCAGCTCCCGTATGCTGAATACACGGTCATCACTTGGGTGAACAGTGTTTTGACTTGCAAGCTGGTCGTTTCTTGTGTGAATACAAGGACCTACTTTATCCCAATACTGTCTTGTATATTTATCGGCATTTTTTCTTTGATTGATAACAATTTTTCCATCTATAACCTGATGAGGCTTTTTTTTATCATCAGTATTATCAAATGCTGATTGCCCCTCTTTAATATCTTTTATCCATTCTCGCATATATTCGGGGTATATTCTGAATGCGTGATATATGTCTGTTTTATCAATTTCACCAAAATCTTTTAATGGCTTTAATTGACCTATTACTTCTCTTAATGTTCGTTCCTCAACTAAATCAGGATACAATTCAAATGGAGAAACCTCATCTGCGTAATCATTAGAAACACCTATAACGACAGTTCTGTGTCTGCTGGAACATGCTCCATAATTTTTAAAATTAATAACTTTCGAAATATAAGAATATGTGCCGCCAAGATTGTTTTCTATTGCTTCTGCTATTGTTTTATTGTTCCCGTCAATATCGGTACAAACTGTTTTCATAAATGCCGGAACATTTTCAAATATAAAGAAACGAGGATTTATTTTTTTTATAATTTTAATTGATTCTACGACCAATGAATTTCGTATGATTTCAGTTTTACTTTTTTTATGATTGGCTACCGACATTCCTTGACAAGGAGGAGTTGCAACTACAATATCAATGCGTAACAAATTCTCTTTTTCTTTCCACATGTCTATTTGTGAATAAAGTACATTTTTTATTTCTTCATCTGTAATATCTCCGCAAATGTAACCGCTATCATATTTACATTTATGATTAAATTTTTGTACTTCAAGTCGTCGAGTAATTAGCTCATTAGTTGCCACACACTCAAATCCCTCTAATTTAAATCCGTAGCATCCAACGCCCGCACTGCTGAATAGACTTATATAAGTAGGTTTACTTTCCATTTTACTTCCTCATTTAATATATATCGAATACTATTTTATAATATCATATCACAATTAGAACAATATTTCAAGCAATATACACACAAAAATGGGCATTTAAGACTTGATTTTGAATAATATCCGCATAGCTATATTAACTTGTTCAATTATGAATTTGAACATATAGCTTTTATGCGGTTTTCAATGTCCTAAATGCCCACTTTTATATTAAGGTTTATAATGCTTCTCTTTTATAAACAATCGCTGAATATACGATTTCCTCTGCCTGTGCTTTTATGTTATTCATCATACCAACCCATTTAATTTGGTCGGCAACTTTTAACCGCTCCGTAATACCTTGTTTGATTGCAAGCTCTACAATTAGCCTATCAACCTCATTTTTAGCTTTTGTATCAATCTTTTCAAGATATTCAAGCAGTGTTCCATTCGCAAGCAGTAAAGAATAAAAAGCATTATGATGCTCTTTGATAAATTTCTTATGTAGATTACCATATTTCCTGATACTATATCTCTTTTGTGGAACAGTTAAATTCGGAATATAGTAATCCCCAACTTTGATATACTCAATTCCATTTTCAATAAATCTTTCTTTCATAATCGTGTCCTCCTAAAATTTAATATATTTCCATAACTACCCACACAGGAATGTGGCACATTCCTGTACGAGTAATTATGGAATAATCTGTTTATCTTGATATATCAGACCGCTTTTTGTGTTTTGTTTTATTTATGGTTTTCAGCATTTCTTTTATCTTATCTATGCCGAGATATTCTTTGATTTTATCAAAATTTCTAAGTTCAACTCTTAATCGGCTATTCTCTAAATTCAAATCCCAAATTCTTGATTTCAACTTTTGGTTTTCATCAGTTAGTGTTGAGATTTTATCTGCGGATTGCTGTTCTAATTGTTCTGCCCGATAGCATCTTCGGGCGAGGTTTTTAACAATCTTAATCAGTTTATTTATAAATGGCTCTACATACTTTGTCTTATATGTTTTTGCTGACATCAGCGGTGGCGGCTCTGTAATTTCAAAGTCCTTGTTATCATTCAGCTTTTGAGCCGTTACCATCGCATATTGTTCTGCATTTGTATAAGCAGATATTTTATGCTCTAATTCTTCTTTTTGCTCCGTTAAGGCTTCGACTTCTTCAATCAGTTTATCACGCTTAAATTCACTGACGGACTTATGCTTTTCGTGCGTTCCTTTTTTATCCCACTCAATACCGTATTCAAGCATAATTTCAGATAACTTTT
>CAJTPP010000083.1:0-2525 GCA_910578235.1 uncultured Clostridia bacterium
ATAGGCGGTGTTGACGGAACGGCGTGTACGGCGGCGGACAAGCAGTTTAGAGTTAAGGCTCTTGGTACTATGGCGCATAGCTGGGTGCAGCTTTTTGACAGCGAGTATGAGGCCTTTAAGGCATATGCTAAAACATATCCGACAAGTTGTACGTTGCTTGTGGATACTTATAATGTGTTAAAATCAGGCATACCAAATGCTATCAGGGTTTTTGACGAGGTGCTTAAACCGCTTGGAGCGCGGCCTGCAGGTGTAAGAATTGACTCGGGAGATATAACGTATCTTTCAAAAAAATGCCGGATGATGCTTGATGACGCGGGGTATAGTGACTGTCTAATAGTAGCGTCCAATTCATTGGATGAATATATAATACGTGACATGCTTTTGCAGGGAGCAAAAATAGATTTGTTCGGCGTGGGGGAGAGACTTATAACATCAAAATCAGAACCTGTTTTCGGAGGTGTATATAAGCTGGCGGCCGTGGAGGATAAAGACGGTAAGATTATACCTAAAATAAAGATAAGTGAAAATGTGACAAAGATTACGACACCTGGATTTAAACAGGTGCACCGTCTTTATTCAAGTAGGGATTCAAGCGCTATAGCGGATGTAATAACTATGCATGATGAAGTGATAGATGATAAAAAAACGTACACCATATTTGATCCTGAGCATACATGGAAAAAGAAAACTGTTACGAATTTTTATTCAAGAGAGTTATTAAAGCCTGTATTTGTAAAAGGCGAATGTGTTTATGACAGTCCGTCAATTGATGTTTTGCGTGAATACTGCCGTATGGAGGTGGCAGGATTGTGGGATGAGGTAAAGCGGTTTGAAAATCCGCATACCTATTATGTTGATTTGTCCGAGAAACTGTGGCGGCTTAAAAATACAATGCTTGAGGAATATCAGAATTAATCGGGGAAGAAAGAAAAATGGAAACAAAAATACTTCAAACAACGGAAAATGACATAAAAGAAGCGGGAAGAATTATCAGAAACGGAGGTCTTGTCGCATTTCCTACGGAAACAGTTTACGGATTAGGCGCGTCTGCTTTTGATCCGCGCGCGGCTAAAAAAATTTATGCAGCCAAAGGAAGACCCTCGGACAATCCGCTGATTGTTCATGTGTGTTCTGAGACGCAGCTGTCGGAAGTGGTGGGAGAAATCCCTGATACGGCGGCTAAAGTTATTGATGCTTTTATGCCCGGTCCTGTTACAATTATTCTAAAGAAAAAAACTGTAATTCCTGACGAAGTGACAGCAGGGCTGGATACTGTGGCAATTCGTTTCCCTCTTGATAAAACGGCGCAGGCTCTTATTAGGGAAGCGGGAGTGCCTGTTGCGGCACCGAGTGCAAATATTTCCGGCAAACCAAGTCCTACAAAGTCAAAGCATGTTATAAAAGATATGTTTGGAAGAATTGACGCGATAATAGACGGCGGAGACTGCGCGGTTGGCGTAGAGTCTACCATTATTGATTTTACAGGAGATAAGCCTTTAATACTGCGTCCGGGCGGTATTACATATGATGACATTTTAAACATTGGAGCGGAAGTGGATATAGACAGTAATATATTACAGTTGATTGATACTGACAAGACACCTAAATGTCCGGGGATGAAGTATAAGCATTATGCGCCTGACGCGGAAGTGACAGTGGTTGAAGGAGAAAAAAAAGCTGTACAGAATAAAATCAAAGAGCTTTTAACGGAGAATAAAAATGTTATGGCAGGGGTGTTGACAATGAACGGAGCCGATTATGATAATGCTGTAATCCTTCACGCGGGAAGTACAAATAAGGAATACGCCAGAAATTTATTTTCCGCACTTCGTGAGTTCGATGAGCTTGGAGTGAAGATTGTGTTTGCAGAATTTTGCGAACAAGATGCCTATGGCCTTGCGGTAAAAAACCGTTTGTATAAGGCGGCGGCACAGCGCGTAATTCATGTATAGGAGATGAAAAGGAAATGAATATACTGTTTGTCTGTACAGGCAATACATGCCGCAGTGCGATGGCGGCGGCTATTATGAATAAAATAGCCATGGAGAATGATCTTGATGTGCGTATAGAATCAGCCGGAATATTTGCACAGGATGGTCAGAGTGCAAGTGATAATGCGGTAAAAGCGCTTGAAACATATAATATAGATCTTTCGAATCATAGGACAAAGCCTGTCACAGAAGATATTGTAAAGCAAAGTGACATTATTTTGACTATGACCGAGGCTCATAAGCAAATATTAAAACCGCTGGCAGAGGAAAAGGTTTATACGCTTCTTGAATATGCGGGAGACAGCGGGGATATAAATGATCCGTATGGCGGTGATTTGGACGAGTATAGAAACACGGCTCAGGAAATATATGACTCACTTGTTGATGTGGCCGAAAAAATTGCGGATATAAAAAATAATGATTAATATGGATATTAAGATTGTATCGATGATGTTGGAACATACTCATGATATGGCAGAGATAGATAAAAAATGCTTTGCAAGTCCATGGTCTGAAAAATCGTTTGCGGAA